>JADHYE010000002.1 GCA_016782605.1 Candidatus Paceibacterota bacterium
TCTGTACAACCCAAAGCTCCATCCTCTGTGGTGAGATTCCATGCAACTGTGGTGTATGTTCCTGCTGTGTAAGCAGTACTGGTTGACCAACCTACATCAGGTTCACAGGATAATGAGTAGCCATCAGATCCTTGAGAGTAAATCTTCAAGGTTAATGCTACGCTGTTGGTGTATTGAGCGTCGTTGTTAATAAAGATTGACTGTTCAACAGGAGCTGTTGTGTCCACTGTTACAGCTGCGCTAATCGTAGAAACCGTGCTTTCATTGCCAGCTCCGTCAATTGCAGTATAGGCATAGTAATAAGTGCCATCAGTCACAGTATCTGAATAATTGATCTCGCCAACCGTATTAATTCTGTTTGCGTCAATAGCAGCTACTGTATCAGTGGCAGTTCTGTAAATCGCGTAAGAAGTAGCTCCAGTGATTGCTGTCCAAGTAATTGTTACCTGGTCCTCTCCTGCAGTGTTGGCAAGAGTAGGAGCTGCGCTTGCATCCCAGGCAGTGTTAACCCAGAAAGTTCTTTCTGTACTCCAGTCTCCGTTCCCAGTCAAATCAATACCTCTTACTCTCCAGTAGTATTGAGTGGCAGTAGTCAAAACAGAATCAACTGTAAAGGTGGTTGCGGTACCTGTCGCCGTGTTCCCACCTCCTCCATGCAAGGCTGAAAAAGTGTTTGTAGCAGAAACCTGTACTTCATAATCTGTTTCATCACTTCCCAAGTTCACCCAAGTCAAGTCTGGAGTGGTGCTAGTAGTCACAAAACCATTTGCAGGAGAAACCAGAGTCGGAGCATTTGGTTTTTCATTATATGGAACGACTGTTGCGCTTAATTGAGTAGCAGCGCTTGTTACGAAAGAATTGACTGATCCAGACGAGTCAGGCGAATAAATTGTAGCAAATACTACCGGGTCTGACGGATCAGAAACTCTAAATTGAATATAAGTGGTAGCTGCAATTCCTGCAAAATAGTATTCGCCGCTTAAACCGTTACCAGCAACATTCGCACCAGTTCTGGCACAATTGCCAGAAGGATTGGTGCAGGTGCCGATAACCCAAGTACAAGTGCTGGGATTAGCAGTAGCACAAGTATAAATATCAACTTGAGCATCGGTTATAGGACTAGTTCCGCCGTCTTGGACTGTAACTTTAATGCCGGAAACCAAATTCACATCTAATGTAAGTAGAGGAGCGAATAACTGATCATTCATTGTTCCTGCATCGCTTAACCAGTTCTTAGTTATATAGCCATCCTTTGTGTATTGGAAATCCCTTGTCGCTGCTAAATTTACATATGCCCTGTAATAACCATTTTGAACACCTGCTGCACCATCAGTATCATATGACTTTGTTGTTGACATCCAGGCAGCATCAGCATTGTCATAAATCTCAACCTTAACATTCTCTATCTTGGTCGTGCCTGAATCATAATCTTCACCCATTGAGCCTGTTAATTTACCATCAAGAGTTAGAGTATCTGAATCTCCAGCAACAGCTGCTGAAAAAACAGAATAAGAATAATAATTAAACCCTGTATCAACATCCTTTATCTGAAGCATATAATCTGTGCCAGCAGTCTTCTCAAAGTAAATAGTATAATCTGGATTAGAAACTGCTAAAGGCTCAACTGTTTCACTGCTAACTGAGGTACAAGTATCAAATGCTGAAAAACTGGGCAGGGTAATGCCTTCGCATACGACAACTAAATTGCTACCACTATCATTAATATCAGCATGGGTATCACCTGATACTCTATTAACATCAAATGTGCTGGCTGATGGAATAGCAATTACTAAACTATCAGCAGCGCTGCCTTGGGTCCTGGTAAGTAGTTTGGTAGGTGTGTCATTGTAGGCATCAATGCTCCAAGACTGACCACCTACACCAGCAATATCATCATAATATATCTCATAGTCCACATTATCAGCAGCAGAGTTAGCACCAATCGCAGCCACTGTTGCTGCAGCATAAGGGGTGGCAGCATTGAGAACCTCCCTAATAGAGGCAACTCCTGTTGTTAGTTTACCTGACAGTTTATTGGTTACATCCAGAGTAACATCTTCTCCTGTCCAGTTAGCTATAGCCCCAGTCTTGTCTAATCTCCAAGAATTCTTATTAGCCACAGTTCCTAAATCAGTAAAGACAACATCAACAGTAGCTGGACCAGCTGAGGCATTGAAATAGACCCAATAAGTATCAGGCGTTCCTTCGGCCATCTCGCTTTTTGAATTTAGAACACTAGCTGGATTTCCATTGTTCCAATCTGCATAAACATTTATCTTATTGCTGGTGTTTACAGTATAAGCATCGTCGTGGATATTGCCAGAGAGCTTGGCTACATGATAGGTATCATCAGCTGTAAAGGTAAGGGTTTGGGTATAAAGAACCTGGGTGGCCCCAACCTCTGTCTGGACATCAGTATCACCAGTACCAGTCATATAAATCTTATATGCATTGCCGGCAATAGTAGCTGACATATTCCAGTCAGTAGAACCATCGTCATCAAACTCAATTGTAGTAATGTCAGTAGCTAAATTACCTTGTAGCCTATCATCAATATTATAGGTGATATTGCTTCCACCTGCTCCATTATTGTTTATTTCAGTATTGACACAGGAAACATAATCAGTACCATCCACCCTGGAGTTAATCCTTAGGGTGATGTAATTAGGTGCTACGCTAACATCCTCAAAATAGACAATATAGGTGCCGGCCTGAGGTCCATCAAGGGTTGTGTCACTACTAGCCTTTGTTGTTGAACAATCATAAGCATCTACTGTAGCAGTTTTATAAATCTCAATCTCGTCTTCGGGATCACCTGTTAAATCTGCATGCGTAGTACCGCTGATCTTATCAACCCAGAAAGCAGTAGCAGTACCAGTATTTTTTGTGCCTCTGGTTAACAAGGCATTAGCAAAGCTGGCATCATACGCCTTATATGTAAAGTCAGCTCCTGATTCAGTGTTGTCTACATATATATCAAAAGCAGCAACAGTGTCGTCTCTGTAGGTATAGTTTGAGGTCTTGGAAATCTCAAATCCCAAGATATCAGCGTGAACAGTGGCAGCCACTTTATTCTTCGGCTCGTAGGTTCCTGTAGTTCCAGCTGTCTGGGTAAAATCATTTACATAAAAGAGAACCGCTGTTTCAGCTGCGTTATAAACCCTAAGGTCTATCACTCCTGCAGGCACCTCATAGAATTGAATATCAGTTGCGGAATAATCTCTTACTTCTGAAGACAGAACAGCGGCACCATCCTCCCATACCTGCAATCTACACGCATCTCCTGCTCCTACGCCGCAAACGGTTCCTCCGCCAACATTAACCAGGTCTGCATAAATATTCCCCACTGCCCAATCAATTGCAGCTACATCCAAAGTGGTGTCAGCTGCATTAGTAACTGTTTTTGAACTTGCCAATTCAAGTGTGAGCAAATTAGCGGTTGATGAAAAAGTTACATCGTGAGCACCGCCTTGGCTCGGAACATATAACTTATAAACATTAGCAGCAAAGGCGAGTGTGAACGGATCAGTGCCAGCAGTGTAAGCATCGTTATCGTTAACATCTAAAAATACACCGCCTGCTGTTGATATTCCAGTTGGCACGGTACCCGTCACTAAAGTATCATAATTAACATTTTCTGTTCTGTCAGCTCCAATAGCGCCGGTAGTCGCCTCACAAGATATGTAAGAGCCATCAGTAATCTTCATATAAAAATCATTAACAGCTGTGCCAGCAGCGTCGTCGTATTTGGTAACAGCATACCCAACATAAACGTCGCTACCCGGAGTTATGTCAACTGATTTGATGTTGGTATCAGTAGTACAATCATTAGCTTCGTAAAGATGGAGTGTTTTGGCATTCAAATCAGTGTGAACATTACCATAGAATTTTCCGATATCAAGAATCTGATCAGCGTCAACTGCGATAGGATAAGTATAGGTAAAGATTGTTGCAGGAGAAACATCTATGAAAGTCAATACTGGGGTTTCGCCATTAACCACATAAGTATAATAGACACTGCTTCCTGCTGCACCGGAGATAAAGCTGGTAGAAGTAACTGGAGTCGCAGTTATAGAAGCAACCTCATCAGGAATATTACCTGATATCTTTCTGAAGGTTCTGTCAGCTGCAGCCAAAGCTAATCGTTCCAAAATCTTGGTTGCAAAAGTGTCGTCAGTATAAATATTGTAGGCATAGCTATCAGAAGCTGTCTTTTCTGCCAAATCAACATATATGGTTCTGGCGCTAGCGCCTACTAAGGTTTTATCACGATAAGTAAATGAGTCGCCTATCATTTCTGCTCCTCGATTATTGTCTGGAATAGTCAGGACGACTTTCGTGTTCGGCTCAAAAGTATAAGGGGTTGCAGCTGCTACGGTTTTGTTGTAGACATAGAATATTTTACTATTATCCTCTTCTAATTGAACCTCTATGTTTGCAGCTAAACCAGCCGGTACTTCAAAATATTGGTTATAAGGAGCTCCTTGCATATTTACTGTTTCTGAAGAAAGATCTGTTGTGCCGTCAGCTGCGTCATAAACTACCAAAGTGGAAGTGCCAGGCGTTCCTCCTATTTTTAAATCAGCACTAACATTGCCTGTCGTTCCGGTAACCTTTGCCACATTAATTATCTGGCTTGTGCTCAAATCTTTTGTACGGATTAACAAAATATCTCCGCATGTCTGGTCTGTACCATCAAAAATCACATAATCTGATGTATTAGTGGAAACAGTATAAAGAACATAATTGTTAGAACTAAAGTCAGTGGTATAGGCATCACCAGCATCATTTACCGGATCATAGTCAGACCCTTTGTCAGGATCAATGACCACCGCAGCAACGCCAGTTACCCGCTGACCAGAAACCTTGGTTGCCGGGTCGTGGTTAGCTTTGGCCTGATTGGTCAGGGTAAAGTGGTTACCACAGGTGTTATAGGTATTGTCATCAATGAGTTTTAAATAATAGTTAGCACCAACCTCTTCAAAATAAATCTCATAAGTGCCATCGCCCGCGCCTGGTCGCACTGTGGCAGAACTTTCTTTAGTAGTACAAACAGTGTCACTATAAACTTCAACAGCATCAGTAGTTCCGTTTCGCAGATCGCTATGAGCTGTACCAGTAACTTTACCCACATCTATAGCTGCTGTAGCTGTCAAATTAACAGCTGTTTCTCGATAGACCTCATTACCACTCTTTTTAAATATAACTATTTCAGTAGCCGAACAAGCAGGCATATAAATATCGTACATATAGGTATCATGCAGAGCAACTGTTTTGAATATTGCATCATCGTTAGGCGCGCCTAAACCAGCAACATTACAACTTGTCTGGATGTCATCAATATCACTTGGCACACCGCCTAGAGCATCATTTAAATCAACTAAAACATCATAAGCACCAGCCCCGGTGAAAAGCGCTTCGTCAATACTAAGCCAATGAGTGGTTCCATTGGCAGCTGTTTCAATCTGGACATGAATATCATTAGTTACTTTGGCGCCATCGTAATAAATAATGAAATCGTCGTCTAGGGCATCGCCGTCAGGATTTCCGTTCTTTATTTCAAATCCCATTCCAGCCGAAGTGTCATCAGTTAAAGTTTCAGCCGTACCTGCATCATCATAAATCGTAAACTCGGCAGCAGCCAAATCTGCTGCGGCAATCGCATCGCCGGTAACCTTCGTATCGGGGTTATAAGCAATCACGATTCCGTAATTATCGCTAGCAGAAGTAACGTCAATCACATACCCTGTTTTCTTGGTGGTAACGGCATCGGTATAAGTACAATTATCACCAGTGCTGTCAAACACTGCGGTAATGGTGCTTGGAGGTGCATTTCCTACACTATCATTAGCCTGTTCAAAGGCATAGTATTGAGCATATTGATTAGTTGCTGCATTCATTTGTTTAGCAGTATTGTTGTATTGAGTTCCCCCAGCCTCAGTACAAATTGCTATGTAATAGTTATCTAAATCAGCGTGCGCAGAACTATCGCCATTGGAAATCTTACCCAAAGAAATATTTCTGGTCTGGCTGATAGCAAAATCCGCAACATTATAAATATCAATTACATTATTGGAATTGTCGCAGAAATAGACATAAAGGACAGCTCCGGTAGTAGAAGCCTCTGTGACTGTAATAGAATAATCTGTGTCAGTGCTAATATAGGTTGTATCTAAGTTTCCGCTAATAGTACCCCATAATGCGCTGCCATAAAAAACTTCACCGCCATCTGCTATGCCATCGCAACCGCTATCCTGGGTAGCATTATAGGAATAGATATTAACCCCATCGCTAAAGGTATTTGGCAGGTTACCTTGAAGAGTAGAGTCTGCTGCCTGTGCGTTAATAACGCCGACAAAAAAAGCTAACGCTAAAATCGTCAGCCCTAAACCTAAAGAAAATATTTTTTTGCTTATCATAGTTTTTTTGTTTTTTGTTTGATTAATTGTGTTATTCATGTTTTTTTTGTTTTTACCGCGAAGATTGATTTTTACTTGAAATCGACCTGCAAGCAAAAATAATTCTGCGGCTTTAAAAGTTAATTAATTTATTATATATATGTATTCGACAATTTATAATTTATTACTTTTTATTATTTTATTTGATTCCTAATTTAATTTCAAGTCTTTTCAATCTTCTATTTAGTTCAACCAATTTTTCTTTTAACTGTTTATCATAATATTTGGCCTTTGGAACTAAATTTTCTAAAGTAATTTTCTTGGGTATTTATTTGTTTATTATAGCACAAGAACAATTAGTATTCTAATTTTATTCCCAGTTTATCGGCAATCTGGTGAAGCCATTGTTCGTGCCGGTCAACCTTATGAGCTAGCATTACCATTTCTTGAGCAAAAGCGTCCACTTTCTTAGCATAAGCGTCAATGGCGCTCAGCAAATTATTAACATCTGATTTATCGGCTTTATTTTCATTCAACTCTTGTAATTTCTCCTCTATATTAACAAGTCTCCCGTCTATAATAACAAATTTCTTATCTATGCCAATAAATTTACCGTCCAAATATTGAATTAATTCAGAAAAATCTTGCTTCATAGATTATAACAAATTATACCACAGGTGAATATAACTTACCCTGTGGAAAACTCATTCATTTATTGTAGCACAAAAATTATTGTCAAGCTAAGTTTGGAATTCACAATTCGCTGTTTACCGCTATCCTGGTCAAAGGGCCAAAATAGCCTGTCTGGATTATTCCTTTCTTTGCCTGGTATTTTTGAACAGCAGAAAAAGTTAAAGAAAAGAAATTGCCAGTAACTAACCCTTCAGGATAAATACTGCTTCCCTGCGATTTTAAAAACTCCTGCAAACAAGAAACTTCCTGATTGCTTCTCATCCCGAAGTAAAGGTTGTTTCCAAAACTCTGGCATGAAGAAAAGTTCGTTTGTTCTTTACCTTGCGAAGCTAAAAAAGCGTTAATGGCTGCTTGCACTCTGGCAATCTCAGCTTGCAAGTAAGATATCTGGTCAAGAAGGCTTTGGATCAAAACATCATTATCAGCTGCCGCTTCTTTTGTCTTTATTTCCAGAGAAAAAGGATAAGAAGGTCCGCTAATCGTAAAATCAGTTTCTTTCTCCTGGACAGAAGGCACTATGGTCAAAGAAAAGTATTTTGAGCTGAAATCGGAAATGAATATCTCCTCTTTTCCATCCTTATCCAATTCCAAAGATTCAACAAAGCATTTATTGTCAAAATCGCAGACAACATAAGGAGCCTTAAAGTTGACTCCTTCGCCGGCGTTAAACTTTAAAGCGAGGCTTCCCTTTCCTCCGAATATCTTCTGCCACTTGGCTGACCAGTCCTTAATCTGGTTGTAAGTGATTAAAGTGCTTTCTGCAGATGTTGGAATGAAATTGGTTTCTGGAGTAATCCTAAGATTCTTCAGATTGCTGTTTTTATAGCAGTAGCTGCTTCCCAAAGAGCAATCATTAACCAAAACAGCTACTGACCAGTCGCTGAAAATCTGCGAAAAATCAGTTTGAAAGCCGTTTTTCTGCAAAGCGTAATTTACGGACTCAATGCCAATTTTCGAAGAAAAAATGGAGTCCTGCAATATTTTTATTCCGTAATGGTCAATTAAATACTGAACAAAAACGTTCAAAACGCCGTAGCTCTCAATTTCTCCTTTCCATTCAGTCAAGGAAACAGAGGGGTTGTCTAGAAAAGATTTCACTCTTTTTTGAAGATTGGATCCTTCGTAAATGTCATCGTACCCCAAAAGAGTGGGAGCGTATTCAGCCCTGGCTTCGTTGAGCCAGACATCGTCCGTAACGTTCCTCAATCTGTCTTTCTGGTTAAAGGTAATTAAATGAACGAATTCATGTGCTAAAAAACTTTTAACAAAGGAAGTAGTGATATATTGAGTATTAAGATAAACCATCTCTCTTTCGTTTGAGCTGTATATCTGAGGCTTGTAGTATTCGTCATGGTTGCGGAAATATCCTCCGGCTCCCCTTTCCATTTCATGAATCAAAACAGTGATTCTGCTGTCATTGTCGATTCCAGGATTCCATTCAGAACTAAAAGCAGAAGTTAAAGTAGGATAGATTTTATTTTTAAATTCTTCTCCCAAATTGTATAAAGAAACTCTAATGTCATTCTGATCCGCCGAAGAACGGCTTTCCCACCAGGGCTCTTCAATGTAAAAATAAAGATTGTCGGAAGTGCGGATTAAAATCGCCTCAACGCTTCTTCTGGCATATAAATCATACGAGCTTTCAATGTAAAAAGATTGTGCTTCTGTTTGGGCGTTTACTCCAATAACAAAAACATTTCCTAAAATTAAGAACGAAAGAAAGAAAAATAAAAACTTTGTCTTGCAAATCCTTTTCATTATCACAATATATATATTATCAAATTACAGAATTTTGAAAACACTAATGAATGAAAATTGCCCGGTATGATTCGTATTCAGAATCCAATTCTAAAGCTTTCAAAAAGAATTCTTTTGCTTTTTCTTTTTCTTCAAGGCTGAAATAACCAACAGCAACATTAAAATAAGTGTCTGCATCCGGCCCCCTTTCCTCTAAATATCTCTTTGCCATATCAACTATTTTCTGATACTCTTTCAATTCTTCTGCCACAACCATATAGCGGCTGTATTCTGCTTCAATTTCGCAAAAATCATAACCTACCTCTCTTGCTTTTTCATACTGTTCCATTGCTAACTCATATTTATCTGCAACAAAGTAAAAATGTCCTAGGGTTAAATAAGGGAAATAATCCTGGAAATGTGTCCTATCAACATAATCTTTAATTAATTTCTCTCCCTGCTCAAACTTTCCCTGCGAAATCAGAACCTGGGCCAATTCGCTGAAATATTCAACTCTTAAGTCAGAATGTGCGAATCCTTTTTCAAGAATAGCTACTGCTTTTTCCGAATCATCTCTATCCAGTTTCTCAGAACCCAGACGATAAAGCCTGCCTAAAAGATAATATATCTGCTGTTCAGAAGGCCGATTCTCAGCAAACCTTTCAAGCTCTGGCACAGTGAGATCATAAATGTCTTTCACCGTCTGAAGGTCTGCCGGGCTTGTCGTTTTGTCCACCTCGTAATCCAAAACCTTTAAAAACTGCCAGCCTCCTCTTTTCCGCACTTCCCAGAAAGTGTAGGGTGACTGTACTTCAAAAGATTTTTCCAAAAATGGCTTGGCTTCCTTGTACAAACCATTTTCCGTCAGATTATAAAACTTCAAAAGCGCAGCATTGGCTTTGTAGGGTAAAAAACAAGTGGTAAAAATGGCAAAAAATGCAAAGATGCCGGCAAGAACTAAAACAAACAAAGGAACATTTCTTTTTCCACTATTTCTCTCTGGCAAATCTTCTTTTGAAAAGCTGCATTTAAATACCAAAAACGCTAAAAACGGGAAAAGGCCGAGATATGCGGCAAAAACGTCAAAAAGGAAAAGCCCCTGCACAAAGTAAGCTAAAAACAAAGAGGCCAAAAGAAAAGAAAGAATCTTTTTTTCTCTATATATCTTGAAAATTAGATAAGCTGTGACAATCAACCAGAAAAGATAAAAAGAAAAAAGCACTATGCCGCCCGTTGCCAAAACTTCAAAAACATTGTTGTGCGCCCTGTCAAACCAGGTTTCTCCCCTGCCTATTCTGTAGTCATAATACTTGTTGGAAGCAGCTCCAAAGTTCTCAGGGCCGTAGCCGAAAACAGGCTTTTCCTGAAATGCTTTCAAAGCAATTTCCCAGGTTAAAAGACGCTCTCTGGTAGAACCTGTTTCCCAGATATCTGTGACTGCTGTTACGCGCGACAAAAGAGGCTTGCTTTTGACAAAATCACTCTCTTTGGCGGAAAAAAGCAAAGCTATTGAACTTAAGCCGATTAACAGAGAAATAGCGCATAAAACAGCTACTTTTTTGTTTTCGCCTCTTAAAAATAAAACGGACAGCAGGCAAAAAAGAAAGATGCCAGCTGCCAGCCCGGCATAAGCTCCCCTAATCTGGGTGAAAATTAAAGTAAGGACAAAAAAGCCGGCTGCTGCAATAAACAAATTATTGATAAAACGGCTTTCAAAAAACTTCCTTTCAGCCACTATTAAAGAAAAACCAATAGCAAAAATCAAAAAAGCGGCAAAATAAGCCGGATTGCCGAAAACTCCCTGCAACTGACCTTGAATACTGTGATTCAACCAAGAATAGCAGGAAAGTAAAAAAGCAACAGCAACAAAAACTGAAAAAAACATTTTCCAATCCTGCTCTTTCTTAAAAAGAGAAACCAGCATTAAAAAGTACAAAAGCCAGAAGCCGTATTGTAAAACGCCTTCTCCCCTTTCAATACTGGAGAAGAAAGAATATGCAGGGTCAACACCGAAAAAAGAAACAAAAATCTGGGCGATAAAAAACAAAACTAAAGCAATTACCAAAATATTCTTAAAATTTGGGCGGCTTGCCCCGAGCGAAGTCGAGGGGCATTCTCTTTCTTTTAATATCAGCCAAACCCAAAAGAAAAAAGCAAGCATTACCAAAAGACGGAAAACGTAAATCTTGCCTGAAACATAAGGAAAGTAAAGAGAGCTTGCTTTTAAAAAAGGAGTGATAGCGATAACGGATAAGAGCAAAAACTTTGTCACTGATTTCATTTAAATATTGTAGCAGAATAAAGGAAAAACAAAAAGCTCCGCCGAAGCGGAGGCTTTTTGTCTTGTTAACAGAGCACACAAGGAACGCCCGCAACAAGAAACGAAAACTTTACAAGAAAGTTTAAACTGCGATTATCCTCTAAGCTGTAAGTACGCGTCGGTTGTCCTGAATGTGTCAAGACCCCATGTCCAGGTGTTAGCAGGAGTTGCAGCAGTTGCTTCGGTTGTACCCCATTTAAGGTTTACGAGGTATGCGCGAGCAAAAGCAGCTGCACCATCAGTCTGTAACATAGCTGTCATCTCAAACCATTTTGTTTCACCGGCTGTAACTAACCAAGAATCTGTTTTCTCAGTTGCGTTGCTGGTGAAAGTAAAGGTAGGAGCTGCTGTGTTTCCAGTAGAACTAGCTATGATACCGCTGGAAGCTGCTGCTGCAGCGTACTTGGGTACGTAGATATCTGCACCCTGAGCAGTCACATTGATCTTAATCTTAGCTTCTGCTTGCTGAGGTGAAACGCTTCCTGTAGGAGCTGTAATTGGTGTGATGGAAGTGCTTACCAGAGCCAAACTTGGAGCTACGGTGTATAAGTAAGTCGCACCACCTACAATATCTGAACCGGTCTCGACTACAGCTGCGAATGTCAAAGTGTCTTCAGCAGTGATTCCGTTATCGAAATCCAAAGTGACTGAAGCTGCATTGCCTGCTGTGTCAGTGGCTACGGCGTCACCTTTCACAACCAATGTCTTAGTAATATCCTTGTTAACTCTTAAGGTAAGGTTTGTGAATGTAGCAGCGGCTGTACCTGCAGTAGCTGTAGCGGCCAACAGAGTGGTACCGTCATAAAGCTTTAGTGCTCCAAATGCTGTGTTAGCGTCTACCAAGGCAACAACTACCTGCCTTATAATGGCATCGTTGTATTTTGCCTTGACGTTAGCTCTTAACAATTCAATGTCCTCTGTTGTTTCTGTGTCGCTAATTATGGCTGCCTTGGCTAGCGGGTTGTCAGCACTGGCTGAAACCTCAAACTGAGCAGCAATGCCACTCGATACGATAAAGGTTCTGGCTGTTAAATTAGCTAGCGGAGCGTACTGAGACAAACCAGCTCCATCAATACCACGTAATGCGTTAGCATTAATGCTGTAATTGACGGTTACTGGACCAGCTGTGCCCGCAGGCAACTTAACATCAATCTTTATAACAAGAGCTACGATTGCGTCTTTTGGAATAGTCAAGTTCAAGCCGTCAATACGAACCACATAAACTACACCAGGAACCACCTCAATGGTGTTAGCCTGGGTTACGTCAAAAGTGGCTAAGACAGTTGTGCCGTCAGTAACAGTTATCTTTGAAACATAAAGCCATGGTCTGTCAACGAAATTGACGTCAATACGATTGACCGTTACGTCAGAACTTATGGCTTTTACGTTAAGACTTGCTACTGATACATCAGCTGTTCCAGTGTAAACAGTCTGTCCAGTAATCGGGCTGGCAGCTGCTGTTGCTGAAATACTACCCTCTACACCTCCGGTTGGAGTTGTCGGTACTACAGTGGCGCAAGATACGCCCGTTGTTGGGCTGAAGCCTGCGGTTGATGTACAGCCATCTGGAAGCGTAGTTGTCGGAGTTGTTGGGTCTGTCGGAGTTGTCGGAGTTGTTGTACCTGCTGTCAACATTGCGTTTAATTTAGCTCTTGTTGAAGCGCCAACAAAACCTGTTCCTGCAGTCAATCCCAACGGAGTCAAAATATCAGCTGCATACTTGTCTTGGAACTTAACAACACCTGCTTTGGTTAAAGCACCAAAGTAAGTTGTTTCTGCCCCAGGAGAGCCTACTCCAGTGGCAGCAACTTGAGTTGCTACATCAGTGTTCAATAATGCCTGAAGGCATTGAACGTCAGCACCAGTAGAACCAATGGTCAAATTAACAGTAAAGGTTACACCAGCACAAGCTGCCGGAGTTCCGGCTGCAGCTGCTGTTGCTCCTGTTAATGTTGAATATTGAGCCATTAACGTGTTCAACTGATCTTGCAGTGTCTGAATGCTAGCCAAAAGCTCTGCTTCAGTTGTAGCTGAAGCAACTCCAGGACTGA
Source organism: Candidatus Paceibacterota bacterium (assembly GCA_016782605.1). NCBI lineage: Bacteria > Bacillati > Minisyncoccota > Minisyncoccota bacterium. Next base: position 13,200 of record JADHYE010000002.1, read on the forward strand.
TCATCCAAGCAGCACAAGTAACTGTGGTTACAATCGCGACAATTTTCTTTGTTAAATTATTCATTTTTAGAATTTGAATTTAATGATAATTTATTTCAATCGCGTCGACCATTTATCTCCGCGACCTTACGTATTAGTCACGAGATTCGCGAATTTTCTAATTTTAACACAATAAAAAACTAACTTCAACTTTGTTAATTTACTGTTGGTTTACCAGATAAAACTCCAAAGCTTGCTGATAATCGCCTAGCTCAAAAAGCTCTTTCATCTGGCTTAATATCTCCTGTTTTTCTTCGGTTAAAGTTCTAGTTTCCAAATCTTGAATTAAGCTTTCAGTCAGGTTTATATAAGCATTGTCTAGCTCTTCAGAATCAATCTGGACAGCCAGAATCTGCTCGGCAATCTGTTTATTCTTGCCTAATTCTGCCAAACTTTCAAGGGTCTTTTGGTCTGAACTGGATAAATTCTTAACTGCTTCAGAAATACTGGCCTGAACCTCAGTTATGGCCTGGGGCAGGTTTTTGACCTGATTGTTTTCAGCAATTCTGGTTAATTCTTCCAGTCTTTTATCAGCCAAATTAAAGCTGAAGTCTGTTTTTCCTTCATCCGATACAAAAAATGACTGGCTTTTTTCAGTAATCTTTTTAATTGAGTACAAAAAGCTGCCAGGCACGGAATTCTGTGAAAAACCGAACAATCCAAACAAAACAAAAACAGAAACCAGACCCGCTAGGGCTGGCTTAAAATAAGGGAAAAAGGTAAATCCCGGCGTTTCGCTTGCCCTGAGCCCGGGCGAAGGGCCTAAAATCTGAGTTTTAACAGAAAGAACCCAGTCTTTTCTGGGTTTAATTTGGCGCAATTCCTGTATTTTGCCAATGAGTTCTTTCTCTGTCATAATATTATGACGTAAAATGGTCGCTTTTATTACACCTCTCTCTCAGGCTTTTTAAGGCCCTACAAAGCATGACTCTAGTAGCGTCTTCTGTCTTTTTTGTCATTTTAGCGATTTCCGATACGGACAATTGGTCCAAATAGTGCCAGATAATCATATTCTGGTAATCTTCCTTTAAATCTGCCAAAATTATCTTAATTTGGTCCATATCGGAATTTATAGCTGCGTTTTCCTCTATTCTCTGGCTAGGGTCAATAATCGGCACTATTTCTGGCGAAACAAACTGTGTCCTGGCCTTTTGCCTGTAATGATCAATGACTAAATTGCGGGCTATCCGATATAAAAAAGCAGAAGGATTTTCAATATTGGGGTTGTTCTTATACGACTCCCATCCCTTTAAAAAGGTTTCTGAACACAAGTCCTGAGCAATGTCCTCAGAACTTACCTTTACAAATATAAACCGATATATTTTATTGATATATTGGTCGTAGATTTTTCCGAATTCTTTTTTATAGTTCGCCATATCTGATAGATTATACTTACAGAAGGTAGGACAATGTCCTACCAGTTATATATGTATGTCCTACCCCTACCTATGATTCAATAGTCTTAATCTGGTAAAAAGTATTGTTCCTTTCGCCAAGTCTTTCAATCTTTCCTTTGCCCAGCATATTTTCAAAATCTCGTCTCAAAGTTCTTTTACTGATATCGGGCAGAATCTGCTTTACCTGCCAGACCTGGGCTCTGCCGTTTTCTTTCAAAAACTCAATTATCTTTTCCTGCCTGGGCGAATGATAAGCTTTAACAACAACAGGATTATCCTTGCCCTCCGACTCGGCCTTCGTAGCCGAAGCTACTTCGGCGAAGGAGGCAGCTTTAGCGAAGGAGGGTTTTTTCTTGTCTTGTTTTTTCTTTTTCAACTCTCCAACCAAATTAGCATATTCTCGCTTAATTGCCAATATATCAGAAGGGTTTACCCAGTTCTGAACCAAAGCCACCTCAAAAAAGTTGTCCAAAGCCTCAAGATCCTTTTCATTGGGCTTGATCAAAAAATCATCAGCCAACTCCCTCATCTTATATCGCAATGGCTCTTTTTTAGGAAAAAACAAAGTTAAGTGGTAAAGCTTGTTAGTTAGTTGTATCAAAAACTCTCTATTCATAGAACGTTCTTTTAATATATCAGAAATTAAAAAAGAGGTCAAAAGTAAGCGACTTGTTGAGGACTGTCCTCAACAATCTTATCAAGGCAGCGGCAAAATACATTCTCCGTCTTTTTTAATGTAGCAGTAGAAATTTTGGAAACTGTTATTCTCAAGAATATTCTGATCCTGACCAGTAATAGTAATCGCCGTTCCCTTTGATATTTCACTATTGTCAAAAATACAGTTTCTTACACTGGAACTTGAGTTTTCCAAATAAACAGTGTGGCCCGAGGGACCATCATTCTCAAAATAAATATCTTCTAATACAACTCCTGTTTCCACAACATGGATTACTCCTCGATAATACTCTGAAGGCTTGGGAATTCCCCCGTATCTAATCCTCGCATTTTTAATTAGAGATCCTTCATTGTTTTGATAAAAATATACCTTATTCCAAAATAAAGAACTTGCTTGCGTCGCGCTACCGTCGTTATTAGTATCTCCACCATATTCATCGTCAGTTATCGAAGTAAAAATGATTTGTTTATCTAAGGACCCTTGAGCAAACAATTTTCCTTCTATATTCAAGCTCTTTCGCTCTTCAAATTTTATTACTACTCCTGGCTCAATAATTAAATTGCCGCCGTCAGCCACTTGAAAGTTTGCAATATAAGGAAAATCAGTATTCGGATAAAGCGTCCAATCTTCGGCAATTGAATTAAAAAGATAAATGCCGTTTAAAAAATTGTCTTTTCCGGTATTATCTTTCAGAATCGGGTAGCCATCTCCGACAAACAAAGCACCCTGACTATATTGAATTGCTTCAAAATAGTTTTCAGTAACTTCTGCTTTACTTCCTCCTCCAATAATTATTCCACTATAAGTATTTTTAAAAATTGATTTTGCAATTATTGGCGCTCCTCCTGAAATATTTATTACTGAACCTGAAGGACCATTTTGAACTGTTATATTCTCTACCTGACTGTAAGAGTCAATTAGCTTCAATCCAGAAACGTTAAAATTCTCCAAAATGGAGTTTTTAAAAATAATTGAAGTTGAATCAACTATTATAATAGAAGAATTACTTTCTTTTTTGCCTCCGTGTCTAATTTGGCAATAATCAAAAATAGAATTCTGGCTGGAGGGGGTAAAATAAATTTGGCCCCACCAGCCGAAAGATCCAGAAATATCCATGTTAGAAGTGAATATAATAGGGTTATCTTCTTCTCCTTGCGCGATAAGAGTCCCTTCAATAAGTAGATTACTATTATAGTAAGACCACGCTGAGCCACCCCTATCATTGCCTTTAAATTTAAGAATAACACCAGGCTCTATAATAAGAGTTTTTTCTTCTGGCACAACAAGGTAAAAAATTCCACCAGAATTTGTGCCGATGAGATACGGATTCCCCAATTGAGTAAGAGTAATTTCATTAAATTCTTCAAACCTTAAGGTCTCTGCGCCAATATAAGTCTCAGATGCCGAAAGGCTATTCTCCGTGCCCGGAGTTCCATTTATAAAATTATTGTCTGCATCATGCCCATTATACTTTACAAGATTATTATTCCCCCAGTTGGCGGAATCGGATCCGTATTCGTTAGAATTAATACGTTCCATTGTTCGTTTTGTATCACTGTTGCCAGAAAACCAATCAGAAGAACAATCAACTAAATCAATCAGGTTGCCAAAACTATCCCATAACTCTAATCTTTCACCACCATCCCCTAAATCACCAACATAAATTAAATCAGCTGAAATGTTACTTATAGTATTATCATCCGTTCTTTCTATTAAATAATAATCATTGGCTGGAATGCTTGATGTAGAAAAAGTGATATCTGGGCTACCGTCAGAAGAAACCAAACGCCAACCAGTAATATCAATAGTTGAAGTTGTATTATTATAAAGCTCAATCCATTCGTCATTTGCCGAACTATTTGTTCCCATCCAGGCAATTTCATTAATAACTACTCCTAAAGTCGTAGATTCTTCCTCCTCTTCCTCCTCTTCCTCGCCCGGTTCAGATTCAAGACTTTGATTTTGAGTTTTGGGAGTTGGATTTTGAATTTCAAAATCATTTTGATTATTGTCAGTATCAATGTAAGTTTGGGTAGTGGTTGACCATTTTCGACCGATGCTTTGGCTCGGTGAAGGATTAAGAGCTGAACTATTTCCTTCGGCTGGTAAACTCCTAAATTCAATAATATCCATCCCAAATCCAACCATATCTATAATGTCAGTATCAGAAGCATTTTCGATTTTTTCTTGATTTACTACCAAATAAATCGTGTTATTCTTGGCTAAACTGAAAGTCTTATGAGTCATATCAGCCAAATTCAATAAATTTTGATCGGTACTACTGGCGTAAACAATTAAAAAATATCCTTTAGCTGGAATTGTATTATTCGATTCAAAGTTCTTTTTATAAACGGTGGTGCTATTACAATAAGTTTTTTGAATTGACCACTGAGAGATGTCAACTTCTTCGTTATCAGGGTTATAAAGTTCGATAAATTCATCATCACTACTTGAAGCGCTTTCAATTTGAATTTCAGAAATTAAAATTTTTGGATAAGACAGTGGGGATGACTGCGGCGTGGCGCCAGTGGAAGTCATCCCGGAACCGACATAGGTTAAATCAACATAAGCGCAATCCTGATTTATTATGTTTTGTAGAGTCTTTTCTCCAATACCACTAACCCTTAATAAATCAGCAAGAGAATAAAACGGTCTTGCTTCTATTATTCTTTGAGCTAACACCGATCCAATACCGGTTATTTTTTGCAACTCTTCTTTTGGGGCAGCATTTATATCAACAAAACAAACATCTTCTCCTTCAAAATCTTCTTTTTCTTCATCGTTTTCTTCGTCAGTTTCGTCAATTTCCTCCTCAATCTCTTGTTGTTTTTCTTCCATTAATTCGGCGAACTTTTGAGTAAGGATATCTATTTCTTCTGCAATATCATCTAACATCTCTTGCATTTCTTCCAATGTCGGTGTCGTCTCTGTCTGTTGAGGAGAGGCCTCAACAGTTTCTTCATTAACTTCTTCTTTTTTAGATTGTTGAGGAGAGGCCTCAACAAGTCCTTTATTGGTTTCAATTACTGTTAAATACCCTGATGCTTTATTATCTAAAGATTGCTCTTCTGCGGTTGGCAGGATTTTGCTTATATTGGCTGGAGAAAAATTAATAATTTCAGATAAAAATGATCTTATCGTATCCCAAATGCCGCTTAATATTGGAGTTTTTTCAACGGTTTTAGTTATCAGTATTTCCACTTCCTTGATTTTGTTTGTTATCGGCTTTAATAAATACTTTTCACAAAAACTTAGGGGTTTAATTCCCGAGTCAGGCACTTCCGATGGAAAATCAATTTGCACTAATGGACTACCAACCCATTGATAATTTTCTACAGGCCCGCGAATATCAACTATAAAAGGAGGAAGTTTTCCTTCTACGAAATGAGGGGTTCCTATCATACCCCAAGCTCCTTCAGATTTCGGTGGATCAATGGGTTGCGGCGAGTAAAATCTAATTACTAAATTTCCTTGCTTATTATCTAATGGTTGATAAATTAGAATATACTGAATAATAATTTTCTGTTTATTTTCTCCCTGAGAAATATATTCATATTCTATAGCACCAGGTGTTATTCTAATTTCATTTTCAAGTAAAAAATTAATCCCATATGCAACTGCTTTCTCAACACTTTCTTTCTCTAGTTCATTTAAAATTACTGATGGATCTTGCGTTAAAAAGAGTTTGGTTATTTTTGTTGCGTTTTTTATTATCGCCCAACTAACTTGTATGGGAGCGTCCACTAAAAGATGATTTAATAACTGTATTCTTACAATTTTTCGAAGAATTAAAGGAACTAAAGTTTCTTGATTAGTAGCCGATGTAGAACTTTCCCTATAAATCCAATCTGTCGTAAATATTTGATTTAATGTAAACAATAAATTTTGAACATCTTTTTCGGGTAATTCTAAATATTTACCAATTTCTTCGGCGGTGATATTATCCAAATCATACCCTAAACAAGTATTCGGTAAAACTAAAAACCCCGCTAAACAAATTAGCGTAAGAATATAAAAAAAACGGCTGTTTTTCAGAAATTTTTCCATTAAAAATTTATGGAAATATCAACTTTCTTTATTGAATTTGTTTTTATTTTTCAAAGAACTATGTTGTTACCTCTCTATAGCCGAGGTTCGCTCTGATAAAAAGAACTATTGAATAGAAATTGCTTCTAAAAAACCTTCAAATTCTTTATCGCATTCATCTGAAAATAATACTTCTTCAAAAATATACACTTTATCCTTGGTTGGAATTTTAATAGTGATGTATTTACCAATAGCTTCTCTCAATATAGTAGTTTCCTGTAGGGCTTCTCTCTGGGCTATTAAAATTGCTGCAATCCCTCTTTCATGCATATCTTCTTTTTCTTCTGACGAGGCTTCTTTATAAAAGTCTATCATGTCTTTTACTTCTTTTGCTCCTATATAAGGATACATCACAAAATCTTCGCCATAATGTTTAACACGTCTTTCTTTTAGTCGGCTAATTTGTATTTCGACTAGACATCCCTGTGGTGAATGATAATTAAAGTCTTTAGAATATAAAATTACATATCGTTCTGACTCCATTCCAGTCATATCCATTCCTATTTTTGCATTCCACTCTGTAGGAATTTTTATTTTAAATCCGTCTTTTTGATTTACAATAAATTTTTCTCCGGAGGCCTCTAATATAGTATAATCTTTGGCTAACGCAATCATTTTCTCTAATTTTCTATTTTCTAGAAAATTTTCTATTTTATCTTCTTGCCAGCAAAAAAATAATCCTCCGACAGCAAGGATTGAAACAAACACAAAAACAAAAATAACTTTTTTATTTAAAAATTTCTTAAAATTTGGCATGTTTCCCTATCATACACGTCCTAAAATAAAAAAACAAGCTTTCTATTGTGGAAAACTAAAATGAAGTTCTCTGTTTAGCCTGTTGAGGAGAGGCCTCAACAGATTTACATCCCCATAAATTCCCTGATCTTGGTAACAGGAATAGCGCTGACGTTGCCTTTGGAATTAATTGTATTTATCCCCAATATCTCCCCCTGGATGTTGAACAACGGACTGCCAACCAAAAGCACGCTTTCTGTAATATTTGTTTGTATTGAATCCTGGTCAAAGCTTTTGACAATTCCTTCATTAACCGTTTTTTCGACCTGCTGGACCCCGTCTTTGACCGAACCAAAAGTAATACCGACCAAAAATACCCTTTCCCCCAGTTTAAACTTGTCCAAAGAAGCAAAACCAACTGTAGTTAAAGAAGAATCAGCCAATTTCAGCAAAGCCAGGTTTTCCTGCAAATCCCTTTTTAAAACCTGGAAAGAAATCTCTTTGCCATCCAAGAAAAAACTAAAAACTGCGCCTTGCGGTACTAATTCTGCCAAAGTAACCATTAAGCCGTCCGAAGTGACAATTAATCCTGAACCCTGCAAAACAGTGCCGTACTTGTTTTTGGTTTTGATGCCGACAACTGTCTTTTCCACTCTTTCAATCGCATCCACCAGAGCAGTGTTTTCCTGGATATATACCTGGTTTGTCTCTGTCAGATAAACAGGGTTCTTTTCCAGGCCGTACTCGTAAAAAAGCGGCCTTTCAATGAAATAAGGCCAGAGGATCTGGTCAGCGAAAATACCTCCGACTATCCCGACCACGAAAACGCCGACAATTATTAAAAGCTTTTTTGACATTATTGTATTAACACTTTATCTTTTCTAATATTCTTTTCGACTAAATCCTTGTCAATCCTGAAAACAATATTATCATCTTCCATATCAACCAGAATACTGTCTCTTGCTTTAATATCGCCGGAAACTATTTTCAAAGCCAAAGGGTCCAAAATCATTTTTTGAATCACTCTTTTCAGAGGCCTGGCTCCCAGATTCTGGTCAAATCCTTTTTCAGCCAAGAATTCCTTGGCTCTCTCTGTAGTCTTTATATTAATGCCCTTTTGATTGAAACGCTCGGTAATATTGGCCAATTGCAAATCAACTATCTTTTTTATCTCCGGCTTCCCGAGATAGTTGAAAATAATGATGTCGTCAATCCTGTTCAAGAATTCAGGCCGGAAATTATCCTTCAAAGCTGACATCACTTTTTCTTTTAAATCGCCTTTCCACTCTTCACCCTCAATGAATCCCAAAGAAGCTTCCCTGGCAATAATGTCTGAACCGACATTGGAAGTCAAAATCAAGATAGCGTTCTTGAAAGAAGCTGTCCTGCCTTTGGCATCAGTCAGCCTGCCATCTTCTAAAATCTGCAAAAGAATGTTGAAAACTTCAGGATGGGCTTTTTCAATTTCATCCAGCAAGATTGCGCTGTACGGCCTTCTCCTGATTTTGTCTGTCAACTGGCCTCCTTCCTCGTACCCGACATAGCCAGGAGGAGAACCGATCATCCTGGAAACAGTATGCTTTTCCATATACTCTGACATATCCAAACGGATCAGAGCGCTTTCATCGTTGAAAAGAAACTCAGCCAAAGCTTTGGCAATTTCTGTTTTGCCAACGCCTGTCGGGCCCAGGAATATGAAAGAGCCCAAAGGCCTGTTTTCTTCTGAAATGCCGGCTCTTGCCCTGCGGATAGCGTTGGAAATGGCGATAATTGCCTCTCTCTGGCCGATAACTCTCTTAGCAAGGATATCTTCCATCTTTCCCAATTTCTTCACCTCTTCTTCCAAAAGACGGGTAACCGGAATTCCTGTCCAACGGGAAACAACCTGGGCCAAATCCTCTTCTGAAACCTCTTCTTTTAAAATAGGCCGCGACTTCTGGAACCTGGTCAGCTTTCTTTCAGCTGATTTTAATTCTTTCATGAGACCAGGCATTTTCCCGTATTTCAATTCCGCCGCCTTCTGTAAATCAGAAGAAGTCTCAGCCCTTTCTGCTTCAAACCGCAAATCCTCTATCTCTCTTTTAAGGTTTTTGATTTTAGCGATTATTTCTTTTTCCGACTGCCACTTAGCCTCAATTTCTTTTGCCTTTTCTTTCAAGTCAGCCAGTTGCCGGATAAGCACTTTTCCTTTTTTCTCGTTTTTTGACGTCACCTGCTTTTCAATTTCCTTTTTCTGGATTTCTCTTTTCAATTCTTCAAGCTCTGTGGGTTCTGACTCAATTTCCAATCTGAGAGAGCTCATTGCCTCATCCATCAAGTCAACTGCTTTGTCAGGCAAAAACCTGTCAGTAATGTAGCGATCCGCCAATTCAGCAGCTATCACTAAAGCTGAATCTTTTATCTTCACTCCGTGGTGAAGTTCGTATTTTTCCTTAATCCCCCGCAAAATAGCGACCGTATCTGAAATGGTCGGTTCTGAAACGTAAATCGGCTGGAACCTTCTTTCAAGCGCCGGATCTTTTTCAACGTATTTCTGATATTCCTTCAAAGTGGTTGCTCCAATAGCTTTCAACTCTCCTCTGGACAAAGCAGGCTTTAATAAATTGGAAGCGTCAATTGCTCCTTCAGCTGCTCCCGCTCCCACTAAAGTATGCAGCTCGTCAATAAACAAAAGATATCTGCCTGCAGCCCTGTTTAATTCTTTCAAAAGCGCTTTGACCCTGTCTTCAAATTCTCCCCGGTATTTCGTACCAGCCACCAAGGCTCCTAAATCCAAAGCAATGATTTCCTTGTCTTTCAAGGATTCCGGAACCTTATTAGAAATTATTTTCTGAGCCAGTCCTTCGACAACTGCTGTTTTGCCAACGCCAGCTTCACCAATTAAAACAGGATTATTTTTAGTCCTTCGAGACAAAACCTGCATTAGCCTGCGGATTTCGTTTTCCCTGCCGATTACCGGGTCCAGCTTTCCCTGGCGGGCCAGCTGAGTCAAATTCCTGGCGTACTTTTCAATAACCTGATATTTTGATTCCGGTTCAGGATCAGTTATTCTCTGACCTCCGCGAATCTGAGCCAAAGTTTTCAAAGCGGTATCATAATCAATTTTGCCGATTTCCAAGGAAGTAACGCCTCCTTCCGGCTGCAAAAAATTAGCTTTATCCAGAATTTCCTTTGCTTTGCTTTGTATATCCAGCAAAGACAAAAACAAATGTTCGACTGAAATATATTCATCCCCCATTTTAACTGCTTCCTGCCTGGCCCTTTCCAAAACCCTGGCCATATCCTGAGTCAAATACAATTGGCCGAAAACCTGGGGAGCGGCGATTGTCGGAATCTTTTCCAAAGAGACTTTCACCTTTCTTTGCAACCCTTCAATGTCAGCGCCTAATCTCTGCAGTAAATTCAAAACCACGCTTCCTTCCTGGGAAAGCAAAGCATGCAAAAGATGCAGGGAATCTATCTGCTGCTGGTTTCTTTCCTGGGCGGCAGTCTGCGCCTGCAATATAGCTTCCTGAGCTTTGTGGGTAAAATTGCCGTTCATAGTGGTAATACTAACTGCTGCTTCTTTCTCCCAAAACAGCTTCAATAATTTTTTCCTGGTCGTTCCTCAAAACCTTCAAAACAATACTGTCTCCGGGATTATACTTCATAATAATTTCAGATAAAGAATTGTCAACAGTAATCTTTTCGCCATTAATCTCCAAAATTATGTCATCTTCTTTCAAACCTGCTTTTTCAGCGCCGGAACCAGATTCAATCGCTGGCTCTTCATTTAATCCCTTTGTCAGCCAGGCGCCATAATCCGAACCCAGATCATTCTCCTTTTTGATCTTTTCTGTTATTAAAACATATCTGACTCCCAAAAAAGGATAAACAATCTTGCCCGAAGCTTTAACCTGCTCAATGCTCCTTTTTGCCTGATTGACAGGAATGGCAAAACCAATGCTCTGGGCCTGCTCAACCATGGCAGTATTGATGCCAATTACCTCCCCTTTCAAATTCAAAAGCGGACCCCCGGAATTCCCTTTATTAATAGCTGCATCTGTCTGGATAACGTCTTCCAAGGATTCGACAAAACCGCTTGATTCCTCGCCAAAAGCAGTAATTGTTCTGCCCAAGCCCGAAACCACGCCGACTGAAACCGTGTTTTTAAATTCGCCCAAAGCATTGCCGATAGCCACCACTGTCTGGCCGATTTGGATATCGCCTGAACTGCCGAGCGTTGCTTTGGGGAAAACCTCTCCTGCTTGCTGATTTATCCGCAAGACAGCTATGTCTTTGACAGGATCCCGGGCTAAAACTTTAGCCGGATATTTTTTGCCATCACTGGTAAAAACAGTGTATTCAGCCTCTGTATCAAGAACAACGTGCTTATTGGTCAAAACCATTCCGTCTTCAGAAACAATAAACCCTGTTCCCCAGCCGATGTCCTTTTTTTCTGTTCCGTTCTGGCGTAATCCAGGGACCTGAACTTCAAACTCTTTTCCGAAAAAATCTTCAAACTCCTCAAAAGGATTATATAAATATTGCTCCATTATCGGAACGTCTTTGCTGATAACAATGCTGACGACTGCCGGCGAAACGTCGTTGACCACTTTAATAATCGCCTGCTCCTGGCTGGTCTGGAGAATGTATTCTTTTTCAATCACTGTCTTCACTTCCAGGAAATCAATGTTCAAATCAGAAAGATAATTATAGAAAAGACCGTAAGAAACCATTCCGGCCAAAAAACCGAAAAAAGAAGAAAGAAAAATAATTAAAACCACAGACCACAAAGCCCTGTTTTTAAAAAAGTTAGACAGCTTTATCCCGGAAAACTTTATTGAATTTAATTTCGGAGATTCGTAAGGATCCATACAAATAGATTATATACCTTATTTATCTTTTTTTGAATAATGGCCGAACCGATAATTGAAAATATCCGATCTGACTGCTTTTCCGGAAAGCGCATAAAGGCTGCAAAGAAAGTATTTTAAAATTGTTTTCAGATAGCCGTCCTGTTTAAACCTTCTCAAAGTAATGAATATTTTGGCTGATTTAATTATGCCGAACCTACCGAATTTTGAGGCCTTTCTGGTAAAATAATGGTCTTCGGCAATCTTTATGCTTTCGTCAAACCCGCCCACTTTCTCAAAGATTTCTCTTTTGACCAAAATGCCCATGGCGCCATTGGCCAAAAACCCCTGGGCAATGACAATCGGCTTATTATAAAAAATATCAAAACCTATTTTAAAAAGAAGACTCTTTGTCCGTGGAACCAAACAATATGAAGCAATTCCTAATTTCCTTTTTTCAAATTCAGAGATAGAATTTTCCAGAAACTTTTCCGATAAAAGTATGTCTGCGTCTAAAAACAAAAATAAGTCTCCCTTGGCAACTTTTGCCCCAGCATTTCTGCCGACAGCCGGCAACCCGCCCTTGATAACACTACAGCCGAAAGACTGAGCAATTTCAATCGTTCTGTCTTTTGAACCAGCATCTGCCACAATCAATTCATAGTCTAAAGAAAAATTCTGCTCTTTAATCGACCGCAACAACAAGGGCAGATATTTTTCTTCGTTCAAAGCCGGAATAATAATGGACAACATAAATTAAAACAATTTTCTAGCCTCTTCCCATATTTCAGGCTTATTCTGCTTCTCTTTCATCCAGTACCACCATTCAGCTCCCCAAAGATAAACTTTCCTGAATCCTGTTTTTCTGATAGATTCAATATTCTTCTTAAACTGCGACAAATTCATTGTTTTTTCCTGTTCTTCAAGAGATACTTCCTGCAAAGCCGCGGTGGACCCCCACGGCTCTGCCTGCATTTCAACGCAAATCACTTCCTTATGAAACAGCTTCTCAATAATTTTCGCCTTCCTGGCGTAGAAAGTCGGAGGAAAAGGATAAGTGATGTACATTTTCAGCTGGTGGAACCAAACCTTTTTGTACCAGGTAGTGCCGACAATATCTCCTAATCTGGCTGAGGCTACCCAGAAAGAGCCTTCTCCACTATCAGTTATGACAACCGGTCTTTTGGGATCTAACGATTTAACCAACTCTATTTCTTTTTTTAAAAAATCAGAATCAACCCATAGGCATTCGCCAAAAGGAAAGAAAGGCTCGTTTTCCACCTGCCAAGCCCAAATAGCTTCAGAATCCCTGTAGCGTAAAACAATGTTTTCAAGCAACTTTAAAATTCTCTGCTGCTGCTCTTCTTTGCTCAAATTCTTTGCCCACTCTGGCAAATGGCATTCTGGCCAGCGCGGCGCTTTCATGCCAATGACCAAAAGCAGCTGGACTTTGTTTTCTTCAGCTATCCTTACCTGCCAATCCAAATCTTCAAAAAGATAATTATCCTTTTCCGGCTCAATCAAATCCCAATAAGCGCCCAGCTTCAAATGTTTAACGTTCAAATCGTCAATCAAAGCCAAATACGTTTCCTGCCAGTCCAAGCCCAAAGACTGAGCCTGCTTCTGGGAAAAATTAGCTCCCCAGACAATGCCTTGGGTCGGTTCTCTTTTACCGACAAAAAGATAACAGGCAAAGACCAATAATAGAATTAAAATTATGAGGAAAAACATTTTAGTCTTCATTTTGTTACCAATAGCGCCAATCCCAAAACGATCAGCAAAATGGCGATTACTCTTTGAATAATAATTCTCTTGGAAAAAGATTCCTTTAAAACATGGGGAAACTTCCAGGAAATGAAAATGCTCAGAATCAGCAAGAAAGCATACTGTACTCCCTGTAAAGCGTTGATAAAAGCAACAGAGGCTAAAGGAACCAGAGCTATCGCCCAGTTCTGCAAAATGCCGGCTCCTGCTCCCACTGTCTGGTTAGCGGCGACAATTGCCAAAGACTTTTTCTGAAGCCCGTCTTGAGGAGCAAATATCTGCTTTTTAACGTCAGGCCAGATAATAAATAAAAACAAAGCCAGCAAAGCGCCTCCCAGCCTCGTCCAAATCAAACCGTTCAAAAACGGCTGTTCCAAATAAACGTACTTTGTCATGACAAAATACAAAGAAAAAAGAAAAGCAGACAATAAGGACAATTTTAAGCCTTTCACATTAATTGATTTTTCCCTTTCAAAAGTGATTAGAACGCTGCCGAATATCAATATGGCAAAAGAAACAATTTCATAAAAAGACAATGTTTCTTTGCCGAAAGAAAAAAGGTAAATCAGGAAAAACGTAAAAATGGGCGTTAAGGCGCCTACGGCCGGCACCACCTGGGAAACATTGAATTTCTGCAAAGCTTTGAAAAACCAAAAAAGCGCCAGGACAAAAGAAGCGCCTGCCCCAAAACTCAACAAAAGCTGAAAAAGGGAAGGAACGTAAAAATCAACAAAAGGAATGAGGAAAATTAAAAATATACCGGCAATACCGATAAGAAAAGCGTAAACCTTTGGATTAGGAATGGAACTGACCAAAAGATACTTATCCACCAAAAAAACCACAGCCATTATAAGATAAGCGACGATTGTAACGGTTAGCCAAAGCATATTTTTTAATTGGAAGAAATTGCTTCTGCTATTTTAAACGTTCCTGATTTTTCCCCTTCGACAAAGCCCTGCATGGCTGCTTCTGCCAAATAGCCTTTTTCCAACCAGTCAAAAAGCCATTGATTGATATAATTCGGATTTTCCTGCAAAAGCCCGAAGCCTGATTTTAAAAGCCACCTCTTATTGAATTCTTCCTGGGAACCGATAGTGGGAGCAATGATCATCGGCAGACCCAAAACAGAATAAAAGGAAAGTTCTGATGGTTTTGTCCACAAGATATCTGTTTTTCTCAAAGCCTGGTTGAATTTTGCAAAATAGTTATTAATATCTTTGGCAAAAATAATTTCAGTTCCAAACCCCTTAGTATTCTTTTCAAAATAATCTTTGACTTTCTCTTTGGTACCGGCAACCAAAATAACCCTAATTTCTTTTCTTTTTATCTTCTCTGCCAGCTTCTTAACGATTTTAACCCCGATTTCCTTCTGCGCGCCCGCTCCCCCGACAGCAAACATCAAGGTCAGAATATGGTCTGATTTTGCAGGCAAACTGCCCAAATAACTTTGAATCAAAGGCTCATAATGCCTGGAAAACCTTTTCCCAAGGTCAAGATTTAAAAGCCGGAATTTTAAATCATTTTTCAATGTTTCCAAATTCTCACTACCTGTATTCTCTGAGGGCAGGGGGTAGCCGGTTAAAACAACATTCTCTTCTTTAACTCCGTAAAGCTTCAACCTGTCAGCCACCCTTTCTGTCGGAACGAAATATTTGATTCTGCTTTTTTGGGGATCAAAAGGAGCCCAGGCCCGGGAAACATCAGCATCGCAAACAATGCAGAAAATATCGCCAGGATAATCAAAATATTCAGCCATAAAAGCCGGCACGAAAAAAGTACTGACAAAAGGAATATCTTTTCCAGAAGAAGACAATTTTTCAATAAAGTGCTTGCCCCAGCCTTTTTTAATCAATGAGAAGGTCTGCTTCAATTGAAGGCTTGGCTTGGATAAGGTTTTGTTAGGATAAAAACTGAGGATTCTCTGGAAATAATCAAAAACAAAAAAAATGAACTGGCCGATTAAAGGAATTTTCTTGAATTTTGAAACGAATTCATAGCTTTTTCTTGTCGTTTCCCAAATCTTTCTGTCTTTTTCTGGAATACCGGGATAATCATTGGCATTGACAACCTCTCCCTCAAAAGCCAAACCCCTCAGAGGATAAGCTGTCCTCTGGTGGCCGTAGCCCATGTTTACGGAAACAATCCAAGCCCCATTGGAAAATCTTTGATTTCTAACGGGGTAAACTTTTTTGTTTGTCTCTGGCATGTTCTTTTATTATATCTCATTTTCAGTATTTGAGAAATTTCAGCTTCTGGTTTTCCTGCGTCCGCCAGACTATCATTACCAAAACAGTATAGGAAACTAATAAAAATAGCCAGTGAACGTTTTCAAATCTCAAAGAAGCAAAAGGAAACCTGGAAAACATGTCTATAATCCTGGTCAGATAAGCCAGAGATAACCAGACCGGGAAAGAAAGCAAAACTGCTAAAGGCCAAAAAACCATCCCGGCCAAACCGAAAACAAAAATCAAAATGGTGATCAACGCCAAAAAAGGAACTATCAGAATATTGGCAATAGGAGAAACTAAAGGCATGTAGCCGAAATTATAAATTAAAATCGGCAGAGTGAAAACTTGGGCAGAGAGAGTAGCCTCAAGCGTGGTTTTTAAAGGAAAAAATCTGAAATTCGGAACCTTCTTCAAAATCTCAGAAAAAACTGGCTGTAGACAAACCATTCCCAATATGGCCAGAAAAGACAATTGGAAACCAACGTCCAATTCCAGAATCAAAGGATTAAAAAGCAGCATGATAACTGCCGCAAAAACAACCGCTCTTGAAGAAACATTCATCCTACCCAAGTACTGGCAAAGCAAGAACAATCCAGCCATAATGCCTGCCCTGACAGCAGAAGCCGGAGCGCCGATCATTAAAATGTAAAGAAGCAGCAAAACGATTGAAAGGTAAAAAGCGTGTTTTCTCCAAAGGCCGAAAGAAAGAAGAAAGCTCAAAATGACTACTGAAATAATGGTTGTATTCATTCCGGAAACTGCGGCAATATGCCTGGTGCCGGTAAAATTCAGCTTGTCCTTCCATTCCTGAGAAATGTTGTTTTCATCTCCGAAAGCCAAGGCTTCCAACAATCCTTCCTGGGGTAGGGGAATCAATTTGCGGCTGATTTCCTTGAATCTGTTTTTAAAAGAAAAAAGGGGCTCCATGATAGGATTACCGAAACCAGAATCTACAAGCTCTATTTTGGGAAAGCTCATTACAGAATAGATCTTGTCTTTTTTAAGATAATCCTGATAGTTAAATCCTTCAAAAACAGGAGGTGATTCCAGACGGCCTGCAATCACCAGTTTGTCTCCGTATTGGTATTCAGGATAACGCCAGCTGGTAACCAAAACATAGCCTGAAATGCTGAATGGCTCTCCGTTAATTTCCAGTTCCTCACTCTTAACTTTTATCTTTATACTTTTTTCCCTTACATCGGGCTCGTCATCAACCATACCCATTAAAGTCACTTGCTGTTCCTGGTCATTATACTGTCTCATTTCATTGTCAAAAGCCATTAATTCAGCTTTTCCATGCCACCAAGCCCCAAAAACCAAAAACAGAATGCAAAAACCCACGACAGCAACATAACGCCCCCAGAAAACAGATATGAGCATAATCGATAAAACCAAAACAAAACCAAAATGCAAAAAATTAAAAGAGAAAAGAGAATTTAAAAAAATGCCTCCGATAAACGAAAGGCAAATGAAGAAAAATGTACGAGATTTACTCATCTACTAAAACCCAGTAGTAATCACCGTCACTTTTATCTCTCCCTGCTTTAATTTTTCATCCTGCACTGCGCCGAATATTATCTTAGCTTCAGGATTTACTTCTCTGGTAATAATTCTGGCCACCTCGTCAATCTCAGAAAGAGAAATATCTTTTCCTCCAGAAACATTAAATAAAACGCCTTTAGCTCCCTTAACCGATATATCCAGCAAAGGAGAGTTAATGGCAGCCAAAGCTGCTTTTTCCGCCCTGCCCTCGCCTTGGGCCGTACCTACTCCGAAAAGAGCGGAACCTGCATCCTTCATAATTGCTTTAACGTCAGCGAAATTAACGTTAATGATTCCGGGCAACAGAATTAAATCTGAAATTCCCTGGACTGCCTGTCGAAGAATATCATCGCACACCCAGAAAGCATTGACCAAAGAAGTCTTACTATCTAAAAAGGAAAGAAGCTTGTCGTTGGAAATACAAATCAAGGTGTCAACGTTTTCTTTCAAACGCCTGATGCCGTTTTCCGCCATTCTCTGCCTGACCTGGCCTTCAAAAGAAAAAGGCTTGGTTACCACAGCTAAAGTCAAAGCGCCTGACTCTTTTGCGATTTCAGCTACTACCGGGCCAGCTCCTGTCCCTGTACCGCCGCCTGCGCCGTAAGTGATAAAAACCATATCAGACCCTTTTAAAACCTCTGCAATTTCCTGGCGATTTTCTAAAGCTGATTTCCTGCCGATTTCAGGATTCATGCCAGCTCCCAAACCTTGGGTTATTTTTCTGCCGATTCTCAGCTTCACCTCTGCCCTGGCTCTGGCCAAGTCCTGCGCGTCAGTGTTAATAGCAACCAACTCAACGCCTTTTATGTCGCATTTTGCCATCCTGGAAACAGCGTTCAAACCCGAACCGCCAACGCCGACAACTCTTATTTTTGTACTGGTCTTCTGCATAAATATTAAGGTATGAAGTTTTTAATTGCTTTTTTAAGTTTGCTGCCAATTCCGCTTGAGCCCCCTTCAAATCCCTGCCAGCTGCTTGATTCTTCCAAATTAGCTCCTCGCAAAATTAATCCGCAAACAGTGGCATAGCTCAGATCGTCTTCCAATTCAGGAAAAGAAGAAATCTTTCCCATGCGGCAAGGCAGTTTTAATTCCTTCCTGGCTAATTCCACGATCTTTGGCAGTTTTGTTCCGCCGCCGGTCAAAACAACTCCGCCGGCCAATGGCTCCTGCTTTGAAAATTGCTTCAATTCTTTTTGCACTTCTCCGAAAATCTCTGAAACCCTTGCTTCAATAATATTGCTTAAAGCTTTGTGCGAAAAAACCAAAGGCTCTTCTCCTTCAATGTTGATTTTTTCCTTTTTTTCTTTCCCTTTTGAAAAACAACTGCCCAGCTTCAGCTTTATAGTTTCAGCAGTATCAATATCCGTTCTTAAGCCGACAGTAATATCTGAAGTTATATTGGCTGAACCTATCGGAAAAACAGCCAAGTCAGCCAAATCTCCTTCTCTGAAAACAGCCAATTGGGAAGTGCCAGCGCCAATGTCCAAAAGAGCTGTTCCTATTTCTTTCTGCCTTTGCGAAAGAACAGCTGAAGCTGCAGCTATTGAAGAAGGAATTACATCCAAAACCTGCAGATTAGCGTCCAAAACCGCCTGGACCAAATTGTTTTTGTAAGGGACGAAACTGCTTAAAATCAAAACTTCTGTTTCCAGCCTGCTGCCCTGTAAGCCTTCAGCAGATTTAATCTCCCCTATACCGTCAACAATGAATTCCTTAGGAACAGTTTCCAATGGTTCGTTGTTCGAAGGCAGGGCCACAGCTTTAACAGCTTCCTGCAAAACCCTTTCTACGTCCTCCCTTGAAATATTTCTGTCAGCCCGGGAGACAGCTACCATTCCCCTAGAATGGGTGCAGGAAAGATGGCTGCCGCCGATATTAATGAAAACTGAATTGATTTTCTGGCCTACTTCGCTTCTTGCTTTATCAACCAAAATCTGAATAAGTCTGGAAACCCGTTCTGTATCAATGACAACTCCTCTTCTGATGCCCAAAGAAGGCTCTTCTCCCTGAAACAACACCTCAAAATCAGACTCATCATCCTTTTTCGAGGCAACCAATAATTTAATATTGCTTGAGCCTATGTCCAAGCCTGTTATGATTTGCGCTTTAGCCATAAATTCAAATAATAGTTTTCTTTTTCCCCCATTATTGCAGCTTGTTTTTTGGATTTCTCGTGCTCGTATCCCAAAAGATGCAAAACAGAATGAATTAAAACTTTAGCTAATTCGGTTTTAAAAGGAAAACTAAATTTCTTTGCGTTTTCCCTGACTTTTTTTAAACAAATGACTATTTCTCCTGAATCATCATATAGAAAGGATAGAACGTCTGTCACTTTATTTTTCTTTCGGTATTTCCTGTTCAATTCCTTTATTTTAACGGGACTAACCAGAACAATGGATAAATCCAATTTCTTCTTATTCAAGACAATTTTAGCAACTTTCTTTAAAAAAGTATAATCAGACGAACTAACTAAATTATTTATTTCAATCATACTTACTCTAAAAAATAAAAGTTATTTGAGGTTTCACGCACATAATTTTCTATCCGGACAGTTGCACTGAATCAATAAAGTACTCATTAAAAATAGCTTTTACGATCATAGTTTCTACTAAACCGTTAGGGGTTTTTTTAGGCCACATTTTTACTATAAATTTGTAATCTGTCCAACTTATAGCTTCAATTTTTAATATTCCAAAATCTGGATAAAGCATTCCTACCTCTCTCGAAAAATTAGGATTAATTAAAACTAATTCAGAATCTGATTTTAAAAACTGTTCCCTTGCATTCTCGGTAAGATAAATAAGTGCCTGTTCTTTATTCATATTAAAACGGGATTCCATAAAACCTTTTACTGTTTCTACCGCTGATTTAGAAACCATATTTAAAATTAGCTCAACCTCCGCCCAAGATTCTTCTCCGTTCATCTCTCCGACCCAAGCTGTATGCTCTTTCTCAATATTTGATAAATCTAAATAGCCAGTATTTAATATGGGTAAATAATTTACAGCAACAGATCCAATTGCTTCTTCGTTTGGATTAGCTACTTCTACCCAACTTATATCAAATACGCCTGATTTTATCTCGCCAAAAGGGACTGTAAACCCTTCTATTTCTCCCGAGGCTAACCTATAAGTTCCGATATAGCCTCCGCGAGAATCTATTGTAAAATTTATTGCATTGGGCAAATAAGAGGAATTCCAATTATAAGAAGTAATTTTAATCTCCCCATCTGCAATTAAAGGATCTCCAGGAGTTTTAAAAGTTACACACCTATTATTAGGTTTGTTCAATTTATTAAATAATTTATAAGTATATTTATGCTCCGAAATTAATGGAACGATATCTGCACATTCTTCTTCTATTATTGATATTGGACCAGATGTTGATGTTGTAGATAATAAAGTTGGCACTGTGGTAATAGTTTTCGTTGTCCTCAAATACTGCCAAGCTAAAATCCCTCCGATAAGAATAACAGCAATAATTACTAAAATCCAAATTTTAGAAAAACTTTTTGGCATAGATTTCAATCATTTTTCGGAGCTAAAAATTCTTTAACGATCTGGCCAACTAAGTTACCGTCAGCCTTTCCTTTGACCTGAGGCATCAATTCTTGCATCACTTTTCCCATATCTTTCATTTCGGAAGCTCCGATCTTTTCAATCGCCTCTTTAACCAGTTTTCTGATATCTTCTTCTGGCATCTGCTCTGGCAAATAGGCTGATAAAATAGCCAGCTCTTCTTTTTCTTTATTTGCCAAATCCTTCCTGTTGCCTTTTTCAAACTCAACGATTGATTCTTTCCTTTTCTTGGCCTCAAAAGCAATAACTTCCATTGCTTCCTCGTCGGTCAATAAAGCCTCTTTTTCTTCTTTGCTTTTAAATCTCTTTTCCTTCTCTTTATTCAAAAAAGCAGCTAAAAGCTGCCTGAAAACAGAAACCGCCAATGGCTTATTGCCCTTAATGGATAAATTAAGTTCTGATTGGATTTTTTCTTTTAGGCTCATAGATTATTTTTTTTCCAAGCCGAATTTCCTGAGCTTTTCGTATTCCTTTGTAAGCTTTTCCCTTCTTAAGGCAGCTCTTTTTTTCATTGTTTCGCTTTTCGGTCTGCGGAAAAAACGGCCCCTTCTCGCCCTGAGCAAAACGCCGCTTTTTTGCACTTTTTTGGTAAAACGGCGAATCAGGCTTTGAGAGTTTTCTCTACCTTGTTTTTCCACTTCAATGACCATTTTTTTTCTGCTCATATGTTAAATATTTCTCATTGGGATTTCCCCTTTCCATCCGCCCAAAAGATGAAGATGGATGTGCGGGATATGCCCGGTTTTTCCGACGTTAAAGATAAATTTGCAAGCATGGAAAATATTCTCTTTAATGGCAACTTTTTTAGCGGCTGATATGACTTGAGATAAAAGAGCCAAATCCTTGTCATCAAATTCCTCCTTCCACTCCAAATGTTTTTTAGGAATGAAAAGATAGTGAATGGGCGCTTCAGAAGAAATGTTCTTAAAGCCCAATACTGTTTCGCTCTCAAAAACAATATCTGATGGTTCTTCCTTGTTTGCAATTCGACAAAATACGCATTCCATATATTAATGTTTGCTTTTTAAACGCTTTTGCATTTCTTTGACAGTTCTTTCCAATTTTATTGTTTCCTGCTTGCCTGTTTTCATATCTCTGATTATGATCGTACCATCCAGGCTTTCTTTCTGTCCCAAAAGCAAAGTGTATTTCGCTTCCAGCTTGTCAGCCATTCTTAATTGGGCTTTTAAAGAATCCTTGCCGAAAGACTCTGCCACCTGAATCTTAACCTTTCTGAAGTCTTCCAAAAGCTTCAAGCTTTTTCTTTTAGCCATGGTGCCGAGTTGGGCCAAGAAAATCGTAGCGGTAGCTGGCTTTACACCTTTCATTTCTTTGCTCTTCATAATGCTGACCACCCTTTCTATGCCCATAGCTCCGCCGACAGCTTTCGTTTCTTCGCCTCCCAGCAGTTTGATTAATCCGTCGTAGCGTCCGCCTCCGACCAAAGCTCTTTTTAAAGAAGATTCTTTTTCTTCTGCTTTTTTCGGAACCTCAACGAAAATCTCAAAAGCGGTTTTAGTATAATAATCCAATCCCCTGACCAGATAAGGATTCAAGCGGTAAGGCAATTCGGTCTCGTCGAGAAACTCCAGAACTCCTTTAAAATGGCTATGGCATTCTTCGCAAAGATGGTCGATAAGCTGGGGCGCCTGGCTGACTATCCTCTGGCACTTTTCCTCTTCGCAATCCAATATCCTTAATGGATTTTCTTTCAATCTGCGACGGCAATCCACACACAAAGAAGCATCCCTTGATTTAAAATAGCTAACCAGAAGCTTTTTGTAATAAGGCCTACACTGATTGTCTCCTATGCTGTTTATTTCAACAATTAAGTTTTTTATCTTCAATTCGCTCAGAATATTGTAAAAAATTTGGATAGTCTGGGCGTCAAGCACTGGATTGTCGTCTCCGATAATTTCAACGTTCAACTGGTTGAACTGGCGGAATCTGCCTGCCTGGGGATGCTCGTACCTGAATACCGGACCAATTGAATATAGTTTAACTGGCTGAGGCAAAGACTGCATGCCGTGTTCCAGATAAGCCCTGACAATGCCAGGAGTGAATTCCGGCCTCAAAGTCAGATGGTCTCCTCCTTTTGTCCTTAAAGTGAACATCTGCTTCTGGACAATATCAGTTGTCAATCCTGTTCCTTTTTCGTAAAGAGCTGTATCTTCCAAAATCGGAGTATCTATCTTTTGAAAACTGTAAAAGTTAAGCACTGTTTCACAGGCATTGTAAATCTTTTGGAAATATCCCTGGTCTTCTGGCAAAATATCGTGCATGCCTGTTGGCGCTTGGAATTTTAGTTTTTTCATACCCGGTAGTAGAAATTCGACAATTAAATTATTAAATTGTCAAAATTCTCTTTTATAATTGATTAATTAAATTATTTTTGTATATGCCCTGTAGGACTTTTGGTTTTTCTTCGAAAAAACCCAGTCGAATTTTCACTACCGGGCATATGAATTATTGGCTTGGTGAATATGCCGGCGTTTCTATTTTTGCTGAAGCGCTCACTGGCCAAGCCTTAATCCAGGTTCGGCCAATGATATCTTCCCTAGACAAATTTCCCCATCTTCTTGAATCTGCTGAAACAGCCCGGTTGTCGCCCAAAACAAAATAATCGTCTTCTTCAAGAATTATTTGCTGGCTTCCGGCAGTAAAAACAGAAGAGGAAAGATATGCTGACTCGTCCAAAACCCTACCGCCTTCCTCATTGTAAATAACAACTTTGCCGTCACCTATTTCTATTGTTTCTCCGGGCAAACCGATGATTCTTTTAATATAACGCTGGGAAGGATCATTGGGATATTTGAAAACAATCACTTCTCCTCTTAAAGGATCCCTGAACCTGTAAGAAATTTCATCAATAATAAGATAATCACCGTTCTCAAAATTGGGCTCCATTGACTGACCCCTAACGAAAAACGGCTGAAAAATAAAATAGCGGATGGGAATAACGATCAGCAGAGCCAAAATGACTATCTTGCTGATCTCCCACATGAATAGCAAAAAAGACTTCATACTTTTCTAATTATATCAGAATTTTTATGATTATCAATAGATAATGTTATAATATAAGATTATGGTATTGATTGTTGGCCTGGGAAATCCGGGAGAAAAATACGAAAAAACAAGGCATAATGTCGGCTTTAAAACGATAGATAAAATCGCTGAAATTTTTGATTTCCCAATCTTTACTTCCAAACCTATTTTCAAAGCTGAAATTTCAAAAGGAACGTACGATAATAAAAAGATTGTTTTAGCCAGGCCCAAAACCTTCATGAATCTTTCGGGACAAACAGTAAAACTGCTGGTTAAAAGCTTAAAAACTAAAGATTTAATCGTTATTCACGACGATATCGACATTCCTTTGGGTAAGATAAGAATCGCCGATAACCGGGGAGCAGCCAACCATAAGGGCGTAGAATCAATAATCAACGAACTAAAAACAAAGAGCTTCATAAGATTACGCATCGGTATAAAGCCGAAAACAAAGATTAAAGCTTTAGACAGATTCGTTCTTCAAAAGTTTAATAAAGAAGAAGAAAAGATTGTAGAAGAAGTTATTAAAAAAGCCGCCGAAGCGGTTGAAACAATAGTGAGTAAAGGACTGCAAAAGGCGATGAATACATATAACAAATAAAATAGCGGGGCAACGATTCGAACGTTGTCCCCGCCCAGTTTACTTCTTGCTTTTTTTATCGCGATACATGCGTTCTTCAACAAGCTCAATCATAGATTCCAAACCATACTCGTGATCAAATCTAGACCCAGCCATTCCCCATGAGAATTTTGGAAATACTTCTTGAATACGCTGGATAATACTCATACTAGCTATTAAATTTACATCTAATAGAAGTAGAATAAACTCGTCTCCAGCATCGCTATGCCACCTTGCGCAAATGTCTAAAGGACGAATATTTGCGAATATGGCTTGAGCAAATTCTTTAATTGCCATATCCCCAGCCCTATGCCCCCGTGTATCGTTGATCAATTTCAATCCGTCCATGTCAAGCATCGCCAAGGAAACTATTTGATTGTCTCTTTCGGCACGATTTAGTATCTTGCCAGCTATCCGCAGAAATTCTTTCCGAGTCATCGCGCCCGTTAGGGGGTCGCGAATCTCTATTATCTCGGGATTACGAAAAGCCACAGAAGCAGCTTCGATTCTCTTTTTCAGCATTGTTCCTTCCTTATAGAATAATATTAAGAGCAAAAATATTTCGCCCTCGAGTCTACCTGCAAGCGTTATGAATCAGGAACAAAAGTCCAAATCCGTAACCTAGGGCACTAAGTTAAAGGAGGGATAACTTAGAATCCATCCTCCTGTTATCTCTAAAAGAGAGAACAGGGTTAAGCCACTGGCAGGCAGACTGTAAGGCGAAACTTTGACAAAAAACAACGATATATTATATATTATACATAATTGAATGAATTTGTCAACCCCGTTAGAAATTTTACATTTGTAGGTATTTAGAACAATTATTTATTATTCTTAAAATTAACTATTGGGTAATGCCTATGGATCAAAAATTTCTAACGGGGTCAATGATAGAAAGACTTTTAATTTGTAGTATCACCCCCTACTTTTTGGGAAAGGGGAACTTTTGGCTTAAAGAAAACCTTGACAAACTCCTGGAAGCGAAGAAAACCCAAGCCTTTTTCCAAGACAATATCCTCTTTCTAATGAAAAACCAGAAAAACAACCTTTCTGAGACCCTAAGGAAACTTGACGAAATGGGATACGAAAGGGTTTGGCAGGTTTCAGAACCGGGAGAATTCTCGCAACGAGGAGGAATTGTTGATGTTTTCCCCGTTAATTCAATGAAAGCAGCAAGATTGGAATTCCTGGGAAACAAAATTGAAAATATAGAACAGCTTCCCATAGAAATCAAGGATGAAAAATCAGCAAAAGAGATTTTAAAAAAGAAATTGAAATCGCAAAAGCTTTTTTCCGATTTAAAGGGACTAAAACCCGGAGAATATTTAGTTCATCTGGACCACGGCATCGGAATTTACTTCCAGCAGATAACAATTGATAACCAGCAGTATTATCAATTGGAATATGCGCAAGGCGATAAATTATATGTGCCATTGGGGCTGGAAAGAAAACTGTCAAGATACGTTGGTTTTATCGAACCGAAAATCTCCAGATTAAGCTCCTCTCTTTGGCAAAGGGTAAAAAGAAAGATAAAAGAAGAGACGGAAAAACTGGCCAAAGAGCTTTTAGAAATCTATGCTAAAAGGGAAATTGCCACCCGTCCGTCTTACTTACTAGAAGAAGAAATCCAACAGCATTTGTCAGATACTTTCAAATACGAGGAAACACCTGACCAATTACAGGCTATTGAAGACATTAAAAAAGACATGGAAAAGCAAGAGCCAATGGACAGAATTGTTTGCGGAGACGTAGGCTTTGGTAAAACTGAAGTGGCTTTAAGGGCAATAATAAAAGCGGTAATTTCTAACAGGCAGGCAGTAATGATCTGTCCCACAACCATTCTGGCCAATCAACATTTCCAGAAGTTTCAGGAAAGATTAGGAAGCTTGCCGATAAAAATAGCGTTGTTGTCACGGCTACAAACGAAAAAAGAACAAAAACAAATAATTGAAGAATTAAAGACCGGTAAAATTGACATTGCCATCGGCACTCATCGTCTTTTATCGAAAGATATTGATTTTAAGAATCTCGGACTTTTGATTATTGATGACGAACAAAGATTCGGCGTAAAGCAAAAAGAGAGATTAAAAAAAATGAGGACTTCTCTGGATGTTTTGTCGCTATCTGCCACGCCTATCCCCCGAACACTATATATGGCGCTTTCTTCGCTAAAAAACATCAGCTTGATTCAAACGCCTCCTGTCGGACGCTTACCAATTAAAACTTTTCTATCGCCATTTAAAAAAGAAATCATTAAAAAAGCGATTGAAAATGAAATCAAAAGAAAAGGACAAATATATTTCCTTTACAACAGGGTGGAAACGATTGAAATGATAAAAGAATCGTTAAAAGAACTATTTCCCAAAGCAAGATACGCTATCGCCCACGGCAGAATGAAAGAAAAAGAACTGCTTAAAACTATGGATGATTTTCAAGACAAAAGAATTGACGTTTTAGTGGCAACGACTATTATTGAAAACGGGCTGGATTTACCGAATGTTAATACGCTGATTGTGGCTGACAGCACTCGTTTAGGCCTTTCTCAGGCGTATCAGATAAGAGGAAGGATCGGCCGTTCTCATATCCAGGCTTTTTCCTATTTCCTTTACCCCAACAAATTGTCTCCTTTAGCTAAATTAAGATTAAAAACTTTAAAAGAGGCAGAAGAATTGGGCTCTGGCTATAAAATAGCTCTGAAAGATTTGGAAATACGGGGAGCGGGCAATATCTTGGGCAAGGAGCAATCAGGCAGCATAAACCGTGTGGGTCTTAATCTCTATTGTCAAATGTTATCAGAGGTTATTGAGAAGCTAAAAATTGCCAGACCTGCCCCGTAGGAAACCGAAGGTTTTCCTTCGGGGTACTTTCTGAAGCAGTTGAGAAAATTAGACACAGCTAAATTAAAAAAGCTTGTATTTTTAAAAAACAATGCTAAATTAAAAAAACGTTCATGCAACTTATAATTGTCGAAAGCCCTACTAAAGGGAAAACACTTGAAAAATTCTTAGGCTCACAATACAGAGTCTTGTCTTCTTACGGCCACGTTAGGGATTTACCCAAGACTAAGTTTGGCATTGATGTGGAAAATGACTTTGCTCCGACATACATCATTATGCCAAAAGCCAAAAAAAACGTAGAGCTTCTGAAAAAAGAAATTAAAAAGGCAGATTCTGTAATCCTGGCTACCGATGAAGACAGGGAAGGAGAAGCAATCGCCTATCATCTGACTCAAGCTTTGGATTTAAAAGATCCAAAAAGAATTGTTTTCCACGAGATCACCAAATCAGCAATTAAAGAAGCTTTGGAAAATCCCAGAAAGATTGATATGGCTCTGGTTGACGCCCAGCAAGCCAGAAGATTTTTAGACAGAATAGTCGGATACAAACTCTCTCCTTTTTTATGGAAAAAAGTGGCCAGGGGCCTGTCTGCTGGCAGAGTCCAGTCAATAGCCGTAAAATTGGTAGTTGAAAGGGAAGAAGTAATAAAGAACTTCAAGCCCCAGGAATACTGGACTATCATTGCCCTGCTAAAGAAATCTTCTGCCTTGAAACAAATATTTGAAGCTTTTTTAATCAAAAAAGACAACAAAGTTTTAGACAAACTGGAGATATCAAACAAAAAAGAAGCAGATAAGATTGTCAAAGACTTAAATGAGGTAGAGTATAAAATATTAAATATTGATGAAAAAGAAACAAAAAGAAATCCTTTGCCGCCTTTTACCACCAGCACTTTGCAACAAACAGCCTGGCAGAAATTCAGGCTTCCGGCAAAAATAACAATGCGAATCGCCCAGGGCTTGTATGAAAAGGGTTTCATTACCTACCACCGAACCGACTCTTTAAATCTTTCAAACCAATCGCTCTTTTCCGCTAAAAAATTCATTATTGACAATTGCGGAGAAAAATATTGGCCGGGATTCCCAAGAAAATACAAAACAAAAGCAAAAGGCGCCCAGGAAGCCCACGAAGCAATAAGGCCCAGTTACCCTGACAAATCCCCTGAAAAATTAAAACTAGGCGAAGAGGATAAATCCTCTTCTTCAGCCGTCGCTGCGGCTCGGCTTTACGATTTGATCTGGCGAAGATTCGTCGCCTGCCAAATGAGCCAGGCAATCTTTGATTCTACGACCGTGGACATTTCAGCCAAAAACCATACTTTCCGGGTTAACGGACAGATGCTAAAATTTGACGGGTTCTTGAAGATTTATCCGATCAAATATGAAGAAAAAGATCTGCCGTCTTTAAAGAAAGATGAGGTTCTGAAATTAGTAAAATTAGACCCTTCACAGCACTTTACCGAACCGCCTGCCCGCTACAACGAAGCAACCATCATCAAGACCTTAGAAGAAAACGGAATAGGCAGGCCCTCAACCTATGCTCCAATTCTTTCCAATATCCAGGATAAAAACTATATTGAAAAAGACGAACAAAGAAGATTTAGGCCGACTGAAATCGGAACAGTGGTCAATAACCTTTTAGTTGCCCATTTCCCTGAAATCGTTGATATCGGTTTTACAGCCAAAATGGAAGAAGATTTGGACGAAATCGCCCAAAAAAAGAAAGAACTTGTACCGGTAATCAAAGAATTCTACAAACCATTCGAAAAGAACCTTAAACAAAAATATGAAGAGGTTTCCAAAAAAGATATCACTGAAAAACCGACGGAAAAAACCTGCCCAAAATGCGGCGCCCCTTTGTTGATACGAATCGGCAGATACGGAGAATTCTACGCCTGCTCCAAATTCCCGAAATGCCGTTATACCGAATCCTTAGAAAAAAACAATCTCGGAGTCAAATGTCCGAAATGCAAAAATGGGAAAATCGTTGAAAAGAGAACCAAAAAAAGAAAGATATTCTATGGCTGCGACCAATTCCCCAAATGCGACTTTGCCTTGTGGGATAAACCGACCGGAGAAAAATGCAAAAAATGCGACTCGCTCATGGTAAAAACGATAAGGTGGGGAGAAAAATGCTCGAATAAAGAATGTGACTTTAAAATTGAAAAAGAAAGAAAACTTTGATAATCTTAAATGAGAATTTGCCTGGGTGGCGGAATTGGTTTACGCGTACGACTCAAAATCGTATAAGAGCAATCTTGTGTGGGTTCGAGTCCCACCCCAGGCACCAATTTTAAAATCCCCTATTTGAATAAGGGATTTTTTATTCCCTCAAAATCTTCGGCTGAGAACTGGTATTATCAATCACTTTTGAGGGTTTAGCTAATTTTAATTTACCAGCAGAAATTATTAAATCGGGCTTGTCTTTCTTAAATTGCTTGATTATTTCTTTTACGTCCATTAGCGGCTTTTTGCCCGAAATATTCGCTGAAGTTTGAACAAGGGGTTTTTTGATTTTTCCAAGTAGCTTATTCAATAAAGCATAATTAGGAATCCTAAGGGCAATAGTATCTTTATTAACGCCGTATATCTTTATTTTATTTCTTCTTTTTAAAACTACTGTTGTTTTACCGGGCCAAACAGATTTTAAGAATCTTTCTTGCTTTTTGTCTATTATAGCAAGTTTTTTCGCCGTTTTCAGATTGCTTATAAAAATCGGCAAAGACTTTGTTTTTTTTCTTTTTTTAATTTTGAAAATCTTTTCAACTGCTTTTTCATTCGTCGCGTCAGCCATCAATCCGTAAACAGTATCTGTCGGGAAAACAACAATTCCGCCTTTTCTCACTATCTCAACTGCTTTTCTAATTATATTTGAGAAAGTTTTTGATGAAAGATTTAAAATTTCCATCCCGTTAGAAATTTAATAGTTTTATTTATCCCATTAGATTTCCGTAAAGAATTTCTAACGGGATTCATTTTTTTATTCTATCATTTTTTGAATTTAAAATGAAAACTGGGGACCCTTATTCAGAATCCCCAGTATTTGGAGTTTTTGTATTCAAATCAATTGGGTGGCGAAGTGTAGCCGAAGAAGGGCACCATTCGATAGAGAGTAACCGATCTGTACTTTGTAACGGTCCGGTACTTTGTTAACTCCCTATACTGAGTGACAGTCCTTTCTTTCGTAACCTCTTTATGCTTTGTAACTGTCCGGCTCTTCGTTACTTCCCTAAATCCAGTCTCCGTACAATAATTTGTGCAGTAGATTGGTGAACATTCAGGTTCCGGAGGGGGCGGTATTGGAGGATGTCCCGGAGGGGACGGCCATGGTTTTGGATTACAATTCCGTCCACAAGCATATATACCACAGGCTACTTGATATGAGTATGGTTCGTATTCGGTATAATACTCTGTAGCATCGTACGGTTCATCTTCGGTATAGGTTTCCGTTACCTGGTAGGGATCTGGAACCGTATAAGCCTCTTGGACATCATAAGGCTCCTGGACAATATAGCTTTCTTGTTTTATCGGAACACAAAAGCCAACTGTCAAAAGAAGAGCCAATGCCACTAAAACTACAATAGTCCAGCTAGCTCCCGAAGTCATTTCGCACCTCCATTTATTTTTTTTCTAGAGCTATCAATAACTATTACATTCCCTATCTCTCCTTTCAAAGAAACTGATTTATTATACTAAATCAGAGCTTTTTGTCAATGGTTAAAGAAATTAAAAAATAATAAATAGAGCCCTGCTTTTGGTTATATAGCAGGGCTCGCTCGAAATAGATGGCGAAATGCTCAGGCTTGCACCAGGGCTTGTAGAATGGCTATCTATTTAAGTCAAGCCGCATTCAATAAGCACCACCTCCTTTAAATAAAAAGTGCTTTGGAGAAACAGTCCTGCCTACAAATAGGATATCTCCTCTGCTTCTGTCTTCCCTTCTAAAACTGAGACAGGACTGTTTCATGCACCGAGGCAGGGAAAAACCCTGCGGACAATGAACTGTGGGTCAAGTCAATTGACCCGTGCCAGCAAATGTAGCTAAGTGTTGCGCTACTGCTGCTGGCCCAGATGTCCAGAACCACGGTGGCCCGGAATAGCCAGGGCGCCGTCCTTCTTGGCATCACCGGTATAATGACCATAAAAGACTGCCATCTCTATAGGGTCTCTTATGTGCCTCATTTACCCTCCTTTCTGTCCTAATCAAGAATATTGGACTATATAATCAGAATATTAAAAAAACAAACTCTTGTCAATATAAGAAAATTTATCTTTTAATTCCTTTGAATTCGGTATAAAAAGTAGTCTTATCCTCTATATTTTCAAAAACAACGGAATTCGGCCCGATTAAGCAGTCAGAACCGATTAAAACGCCGGGCATCAAAGAGCACCTGATGCCGATTTTAGTGTTTTTGCCGACAATCGCTCCCAAGGACTTCAATCCAGTGGCTATTTCCGGTTTAACCATAACTTCTCCCCTGTCAATCCTGACATTGGCAGTAATCATTCCTGCTCCAACAAGACATCCTTCTCCCAAAACCGAATCGCCAAAATAACCAGAATGAATGGTTACGCTTTGCTGGAAGATTGTTCGAGCCACTTCAACAAAAGCACCGATTAAAACATTGTTTTCTAAATTGGAATAACCACGAATCAAAGAATTGTTGCCGATAATGCTATTGGCCCCTATATAGCAAGGCCCTTTAATGGTTACATTTTCAAAAATCCTAACATTTTCACCAATATATACATTTCCTTCAATAATTACATTTTTCGCAACCTTAGCTGATTTCTCAATTTTCGGCTTCAAAAGCTTATCAAATAAATACTTTTCGATAATAAATAAGTGCCATGGATATTTCAAAAAAGGAATATCTTCCTCTTTTTCCTGCAAAATAACTAATCTGACATCATTGTTCTTTATATATTCAGAAAGCGCTGCTTCAAAATTATACTTTCCTTGTCCCGCCTTCTCGAAAGTCTGAAAAAAATCTTTTGATAATAAATAAATACCGGATACTTTAATGTCTGAGGGCGCTTCTGATAATTTTGGCTTTTCGATAATCTCTGTAATTTTATCTCCGCTTACTCTTGCCATGCCGAAAAGTTCAGGAGTTTTTGTCTGCTGGCCGGCTAAAACAGCTTTTGCTTCCCCTAATTTTGATATTAATTGATTAAAAACGTCTGAACACTCAACCATTTCAGCGTTTAAAACTATAAAATTATCTCTTATCAAATCTTTAGCCTGCCATAAAGCATCTCCCATGCCATTGGCTTCAGCTTGGATTATGTAAGTTATTTTGCATTTAGGAAATTGATAATCAGAAATTTCTTTTTCAACTGCCATTTCTTTATCCTGCACAATTATAATTTCATTTATGCCTGATTTAATTAATCCATCTATCGTATACCAAATCAAAGGTTTCCCCATTATTTTAATAAGAGATTTATGCTTTCCGTTTAGCGGCCAGAAACGAGAAGATTCGCCTGCCGCCAAGATTACTGCTTGATATTGCATAATTTTAATAAGTTTTTTTCTTCTTATGTAAGTCAGCTGTCCTATAGCTTAATGGCCTGGAAAACATTGGAGCGCCGATATTCTTAATTAATTCCTTTCTCTTTTTTTCCATTAAATTACGGGTTTTTGCCTCCACCACCAGCTTGATTACCGGTTCAGTGTTGGACGGCCTTACTAAAAACCACCAATCATTAAAATCCACCCTTAAACCGTCCTGTTCTGAAATCTTACCTGTTTTATACTTCTTTTTCAATTCTTTGATTTTCCCCTCTTTTGCTTTTGTTTCAAAATATATTTCGCCAGAATGAAAATACTTTTGAAGAGGTTTTATCAGTTCCGATAAAGTTTTTTTGGTTTTTTTCATTTCATTTACAATCTTTAAAAATACAAAGAATGGAACTTCGTAAAATAAGTTTTGCCCCAAATAATAATGGCCAGTTAATTCCCCGCCAAAAAAAATATTATCTTTTCTCATTTTTTCTTTTATTAAAGCATGTCCAATTTTAAAATGGATAGGAACACCACCCTCTTCTTTAATAACTTCCTTTAAAACGTTACTTGACCGAATATCATAAAGAATTTTTGGCTTATTTTTCCCTTTCCATTCCTTTAATATAATCTTAGCCATTAATGCCGTTATTAAATCTCCCCTGATCGGATTGCCTTTTTCGTCAATGAATATGATTCTGTCAGCGTCTCCATCTAAAATAATGCCAAAATTAGGCCTCTTTTTTCTGACTAAAGAAACAATATCCTTTAAATTATTTCTAAAAGAGGGATCAGGAACATGGTTGGGGAAATCGCCATCTGGTTTGCAATAAATAGGATAAACTTTAATGCCTATTTTTTTAAGAACTTTGAGAAAAATGGGGCCGCCCATTCCATTCCCAGCATCAATTGCAACAGATAATTTTTTAAATATTTTTTTATTTATCTTATTTAATTTAAAAACAGAATTTATATAATCTTTTTCAATGTTTTTCTTAGTGATCTTGCCCTTAAATAAGGGTAATTTTTCTTTTTGAAAGGCTTTCTTTGCTAATTGATCTCTTATCCAAAAAATTCCAGTTTCGCCAGAAAGGGGAATGGTTTTCTCGCGCGTTAATTTGAAACCATTAAAAGGGTTGGGATTATGCGAAGCGGTAATAATTATTCCTCCATCAAGTCTCAAATGAGAAACGGCAAAATAAAGAGCAGGAGTTATTATTAAGCCTAAATCAATAATATTGCATCCTTCATGAATAATTCCCTTTGAAAGCCCTCGAAAAAGCTCTGGAGAAGAATAACGAATATCTTTTGCTATTCCAACGGTTAATGTCTTCTTTTTTGATTTTTTCCGCAAAAAATGAATAAAGTAACGGCCAACCTGATAAGCCATTTCTTCATTAATATCCTGAGGATATATCCCCCTGATATCGTAAAGACGAAAAATTTCTGGATTAATTTTCATTGAAAGTCTAATCTAATTAATTTATTTCAACAATCTTAAAATAGCTTTATGGGCCTTAATATTAGAAGCTAAAATCAAACAATCGTTTGCTTCTCTTAATTGAAGCGGATTTCCTTTCAAATCAGTATATTTTCCGCCAGCTTCTTTTAAAATAAGCAAACCAGCAGCAATATCTCCTATTTTGGGCGGTATTCCAAGAGCAATATATGCCTCAAAAGCGCCTGAGGCTACATAAGAAAGTCCGAGGGGACCACAACCAAGTGCCCTAACGCGATAAGAATTCAAATTAAGCTTTGTCAAAATCTTTGAATTTTTATTAAATTTATTGCGCGACATGCCACAACTTGGCAATTCAGCAAAGATAAAACTATCTTTTAAATTGCTTTTACTGGAAACTTTGATTCTCTTGCCGTTCAAATACGCACCTTTATTTTTAGCTGCGTAAAACATTTCTTTTGTCATTGGATTATAAACTAATCCGAAAATAATTTCATTCTTGTGTTGTAAAGCTATTGAGACATTAAATAACGGAAGCCTTCTGATATAGTGTTTGCTGCCATCTAGCGGGTCAATGATCCAAGTATAATCTGATTTTCCCCTTATTATTCCTTTTTCTTCTGTATTGATAGTATGCCCGGGAAAATTCTTTTTAATCTTATTTATAATTAAATTCTCAACCTTATAATCAATGTTAGTAGCAATATCTTGCCTGTCTTTAAACTTAACAATTTCTATTTTATCCAAATTATCTAAAAGTATTTTGCCGGCTTTTTCAGCTAAATCTATGGTAAATCGCTGAACTAGTTTCAAATTCATAGTTTAAATAAAGCTTTTGCTAATTTATTAGAATCGTGACGGATAAGGCTTCTTTTTAAAATATCTCCGGGAACGTGCTTTGTCTCTTTTCTGCTTAAAAAATCTCTCCTGATTACTTTAAAATAGCTGTCTTTCAAATCGTCAACAACCGGAAACTCTTTCACTTTCTTATATTTTTCCAAAGCGCTCTTTGCCATGGATTTTGTATTAATCAAAACATAGTCTAAACAATCACGTCCTAAATATTTTTCCAAAACCTGAATATGGTCTTTGGCAGTAAAACCGAATGTCTGGCCGTATCTTGTCATTAAGTTCATAACGTATGCTACCTTAGCTTTGGTTTTTTTAAGCGCACCGGATATTCCTTCTGTTAGTAATCCGGCTATTATGCTGGTATATAAATCGCCAGGCCCGATAACAACCAAATCTGCGTTCAAAATCGCTTTTTTTGCTTCATAATATATTTTAGCTTTTGGCTTCAAAAAGACTTTCTTAATCTTCAATTTACCATTATGTTTGGGCCCATCAATTAAATGCTCTCCGACAACTTTCTTTCCGTTTTCATAAATTGCCACTAAATTTGAATCAGTCAAAGTCACTGGCAAAATTCTTCCTTTAATTTTAAGAATCTGGCTTGTTTTTTTAATCGCTACCACCTGAGAACCAAAAATGTCAGATAGAGCAGCTAAAAACAAATTGCCAAAGGTCATGCCTTTTAACCCATTTCCTTTTGAAAAGCGGTAAATAAAAAGCTTTCTTAACGATTGTTCTTTGCCTTCTTCAGCCAAAGCAACAAAGCACTGCCTTATATCGCTGGTCGGCAACAAACCTAATTCATCGCGAATAACCTTGTTACTTCCTCCTGAGTCGGTCATTGAAACAACGGCTGAAAGGTCAACCGGATATTTCTTTAAACCGGAAAGAACCGTAAAAGAACCGGTTCCGCCCCCAATAACAACGATTTTCTTAGTTTTTGACATAAATCAATTTTTATATTAAACTAAAAATACCTTTAAGTCAAAAACCGAGTTCCGCGACAGCGGAATGAAGGTGAAGAAGACGACTTCGTCGTCTTCGCCAAAAACCGAGTTCCGCGACAGCGGAATGAAAGCGAAGAAGAGGATTTATCCTCTTCGACTACAAAATTCGACTATGACTGACAAATTTTTAATACAAGGAGGTATTCCTCTTTCTGGAGAAGTTGAAATCTCAGGTTATAAGAATTCAGCCGGCGCTATTTTGGCGGCTGTTTTGCTTTCCGAAGAACCTTCTGTTATTGATAACCTTCCCCAGGTAACCGATGTTTCAAACCAGATTGAAATTCTAAGGCAAATGGGCGCAGAGATAGAACAATTGAGTCCGAGAAAAATAAGAATCAATCCAAAAAACATAGACCCTGAAAAAATCCCGGCAGACCTCTTTGAAAAAATGAGGGTTTCTGTTTTATTCATCGCTCCTTTAGCTATAAGGTTTAAAAAATTCAAAATCCCCCATCCTGGCGGAGACAAAATAGGTTTAAGACCGATTACCACGCACTTGGAAGCTCTTGAAAACTTCGGAATAAAAACAGAAGAAAAAGACGGCTTTTACCATTTCCAAGCACCAGAAAGAATAGAAGGAAAGAAAATAGCCTTAAAGGAGTTTTCAGTGACTGCCACGGAAATCCTAATGATGTTAGCTAGTAGAGCCCAAGGAAGAACTAAAATTGAGATTGCTGCTGCTGAACCACAAGTCCAGGATTTAGGAATGTTTCTGAGGAAAATGGGCACGAGTATAGAAGGAATCGGCACTCATACTATTGAAATTGAAGGAAAAGATAAATTATCAGGCGCTGAATTCTCATTATGCCCTGATTTATTGGAAGCCGGAACTTTTTTCATCGCCTTTGCCTTAACTGGCGGCGAAGGGAAGATAAAGAATGTAAATCCAGACCATATGACCTTTTTCCTGGGAAAAATGAAAGAGATAGGAGTGAATTTCGATATTATAAACAATGAAATTTCAGTTAAGAAATCATTTAATTTTAAACCGGCCAAAATCCAAGTTCTTCTTTATCCCGGCTTCCCGACTGATTTGCAGCCTCAAACATCCGTTCTATTAACCCAATGCCAAGGCAAGTCTCTCGTACACGACCCGCTGTATGAAAACCGATTCCAGTATTTGCACGAATTAAGAAAGCTGGGAGCTGATATTGAAATAACCGACCCTCACCGGGCTCTGATTTTCGGCAAAACAGAATTGATCGGAAATAAAATAAACGCCTCGGATATAAGATCAGGCGCAGCTTTAATCCTGGCGGGATTAATCTCAAAAGGCCAAACAACGATTGAAAACATATCCCAGGTTGAAAGAGGACATGAAAATATTGAGGAGAAATTAAAAAAACTAGGAGCTCGAATTGAAAAGATTTAATAAATTGAAAATCGTCGAGGAGGCGGTTTTTTTGTTTTTTAGTAAACCCTCTGGTCGGACGATGCCTGTCCTGAGCCGCATCGAAGGGTTAGAACCTGTTTTACTGATTAAATAAATTTGTGCTGAGATATTTTTCTCCCCTATCTGGAAAAATAACTACAATCTTTCCTGATTTTATTCTTTTGGCCACCTCAATAGCTGCATACATTGCAGCACCACTACTCATGCCAACAAAAATTCCTTCTTTTTTAACAATTTGCCTTGCTGTTTCAAACGCATCTTCGGTCTTTACCATAATTGTTCTATCTATTTTTGATGGGTCATATATTGACGACGCTATCGCTTCTTTCATATTCTTTAATCCTTGAATATAATGACCCCTGACAGGATGAGCACTAACAATCTTTATTTTGGGATTCTTTTCTTTTAAATATTTACCCACTCCCATAATCGTGCCAGAGGTTCCAATTGCTGAAACAAAATAATTAATATCTCCTTTTGTTTGTCTCCATATTTCCTCTGCTGTTTTCTTATAATGGGTAAGTTTATTATATTCGTTTGAGAATTGGTCTGGCATAAAGTATTTGTCAGGATTTCTTTCAACCAATTCTCTTGCCTTAATTATTGCTCCATCGGTTCCAAGTTTTGGGTTAGTTAAAATTAATTTTGCTCCAAATGCTAAAATGGTTTTTCTTCTTTCGATTGAAACCGCTCTACTCATAACGATTTTAACTTTGTAATCCTTTATAGCCCCGAGCATAGCCAAACCAATCCCAGTATTGCCTGAAGTTGGTTCAATAATAGTCTTATCTTTTGTTAATACCCCTTCTCTTTCTGCTTGTTCAATCATTTCTAAAGCAATCCTATCTTTTACGCTACCCGTTGGATTAAACCCTTCTAGTTTTGCATAAATTAAAACATAAGGACTAGGGTTAAGTTTATTAATTTTTACCAGAGGAGTATTTCCAATTGTTTTAAGAATATTTTTATACAACATAATTTTAATTTAAGTTAAAAATAAAAAATCCCGACTTCCTCGGGAATTATTGTTTTAAGCTAATTATTATAAATCAAACAAAACAAACGCTTCCCGAGGGTATCCCGAGAATGCAACAATAAATATTGTTATTTTTATGCAATCTAATTTCTCCCATATTTTAATTTTATCATAATTAAATAAAAAAGTCAACCCATCCATCAAAAAACCGCCACCGCCGAAAGGCGGATTGGCGATTTTTATCGTGGCTTGCCCTGAGCAAGCGAAGCGAGTCGAATGGGCTCGCCCTAGCGGACGATTTTAGAACTTTAAGCCGGGAGGAGGTGTTTAAGTATCCTGAAGTGGTGCTGGCTCAACTAAGAGAACTGACTGGACGATGTTAGAGCCCTAAACAAAAAACCAGCTAATAAGCTGATTTCTTGTCCCAAGCAAATCTCTTTCTGAGGCTTACTTGGGGAAGGAAGGGGAAGAAGGATGGGTTCTTATCCTGCCTAATCGCCCTACATTGCTGTAGAGAAAGTGCAATTACCCTTACGGACCATTGTCCTAACCATGCTTCCCCTTTTGAGGTAAGAGTTAACGGAACTTAATCTGTTGAGTCATGTCGTTTACTCGGTTTACCATTAAGGTAACTTTGCCCATGAGACGTTTGACGAACTCAAGGAGTTCATCTTTTGTAACGAACTCCATAACGTCGTCAGTTAAACCGTCCATCTCTTGAGCAAATTGACCAACTCTCTTCTTTATGTCATTCTCGTCTAGTTTGACTAAACGATGCAACGACGTATCACGAAGAAATTGGCCTATTAAGACCTGGCAACCAATCTTATTAAACCGCTCATCAGTCATTTCCATGTTTTCTCACCTCCTTTCGTATTGGATTAGAAAGAAAAACTCTATTTCCTTCTGTCTATATTATATAATATAATTTTATAATTGTCAATCTTAGCCAAAAACCCGCCACCGCCGAAAGGCGAATTGGCGATTTTTATCATAGCTTGCCCTGAGCGAGCGAAGCGAGTCGAATGGGCTCCCCTGGTTGGACGATGCCTGCCCTGAGTCGCATCGAAGGGTTAGAACCTGTTTAATAAAATAAAGACCACTCAATAAAGAATGGTCTATTTATGCAAGGTGTGGGATTGCCAAATATGGTCTGTTCTGAAACCTCTGTCGCATCCGATGGTAATCTAACAAGAGAAGGAAAAATTCACGAGGGTCAAGCTCTTTTTTTGCTTCTTCGAAATCTATAGTCTCTTCGTAAAGAAGCCATTCATAATCTCTTGGGTCAGTAATTTCATTGTCAGATTCGTTGCAATCTTGACAATAAAATATTGGAACAAGAGGATAACCCATACAATCAAATTTTTTCTCAACAGCTCCTGCTTCAGCCCACCAAAGTTCCATGAATTTACCACAGAAGCGACAGTTTTTAGCAATTGGTCGTCTTTTCGTCCTTTTAACTCCAATCTCCAGAGCCATTTTTATCTACCTCCTAAAAGAACTATAATTTTATATTATTCATTCAGACAAAAAAATCAAGCCCTAGCGGCTTGAAATTGTCAGCTCCGGAGGTAGGATTCGAACCGCTAATTCTTTTTCTTCGCCAACTCAAACGTTTTCAAGTTTAATTCTAGATATTTTTCCGGAATTACTTCTTTAATCGCTTTCTGGATTGATGCTGGTTTCAAAGGAATTAATCCTTTAAACGCAGCAAAACTTATCAAATAAATTCCGGAAACAACGCTTTTCCCCAGTTTTTCCTGGCAGAGTTTATCAGCTGGAACTACCTTAATCTTTTTACTAATTTCCTTTAACTGAAATAAAATTTCAGCTTCAGGCAAAGGTTTTTTCAAAGGAATTGGAATTATAAGCTGATTTATTAAAAAGTTTGTTTTCGGATTGGCAAAATATATTCCATTTAAAATCTCCTGCTCTTCCAAACCTAAAACCAAATCTGCTTTTCCTTGGGCAACCATTGGAGAAAAGATTTTCTTTCCGAATCTGATATGCACTTCAACAGAACCACCTCTCTGAGATAATCCGTGCAGTTCAGAAGTCCTAACATCATATCCCTCAAACGTAGCTGCTTCTGAAATTATCTGCAAAAGAGTAATCAGGCCCTGTCCGCCAGTGCCGACTATGACCATATTGAATTGCCTTGCCCCGTTAGAAATTTGATTTGTTTTCTTATTCATAATAAATAATTTTATTCCCACGTTAATACGCAATTTCTAACGGGGTTAACTTTTTTAATCATTTTTTGGAACAACGAACTTACAAGGATGTTTAGAAATAATTACTGAAACTTCATCTTTTGCCACAAACTCTTTTATTGTATTAATGAATTCCTTCTGGTTCACAGGATCAATTGTTTTAACGTGTTTTACGCCGCAGGCCCTGACTAGCTTCTCAATGCTAATATCTGTCTTTATACCCACAGAAACAGGATGTGGCTGGTGTCCTGTCATAGCAGTGGTTTCATTATTTAGAATAATGATTAAAGGATTTGATTTGTTAAAAACAGTGTTTATCAAAGCTGGAATGCCAGAATGAAAGAAAGAAGAATCACCAACAAAAGTAATCAACTTCTGAGAAGTGGCTTGCCCTGAATTAAATTGAAGGGCTTTTTTAATACCATGGGCAATACCTACTGAAGAGCCCATGCAAGACAAATAATCTTGGAGATTTACCGGTGAATTGCCAAAAAGCATATAGCAGCCTATCTCTCCTCCAAATATCACCTTATTCACATCAACTGCTTTTTTAATGGCTGAAATAACCAGCCAGTAAGGACAACCAGGACAAAGCTGCGGAGAGCGCTTTAAAGCTTTAAAATCATATTTTACAGATTTATATTTCCTACCAGTTATTTTCGCGACAGCTTCAACTACATATTCTGGCTTTAATTCTCCAACTACTGGCAGCAAGTTTTTCCCAAAAACCTCCAGTTTGCAGTTAGCTTGCTTAGCCAGCCTTTCTACCTCTTTTTCCAAATGAGCTTCCAGCTCCTCAACCACTAAAACCTTTTTAAGATTTTTAATAAATGATTTTATTCCTTTTTCTGCCAAAGGATAGGAAAAAGTAAGCTTTAAAACAGGCAAATCCAGTTTCAGTTCTGTTAATGCTTCTTTTACATATAGATAAGAAACTCCAGAAGTAATAATGCCTATTTTTTGCTTTTTGCCCTCAATCTTCAAAAAAGCCTCGGAAAAACTTCTAATCTTTTCTATTTTCTCAAACAATTCCCTTTTCATTTCCAGGACTCTTGGGGGCAAAGTGACGAATCTTTTCACATCTTTGATAAATTCTCCTTTTTTCAAAACTTGAGACTTGAGATTTGAGATTTTAACAGGCATTTTCTGATGAGCCACTCTGGTGGTTGTTCTAACCATTACTGGAATATTGAACTTTTCTGAAATCTGAAAAGCTAGTTTTACAAAATCCAGACATTCTTGCGGATCTGATGGCTCGAGAATGGGTATATGGATAAGATTATCCATTGGCCTGGTGTTTTCCTCTGATTGAGCTGAACTGTGGCAAGAAGGATCATCAGCCACGATAATAACTGTTGGCCCTTTGGTTCCTGTATAAACAAAGGGAATTAAAGCGTCCAAACAAACATTTAAGCCAAAGTTCTTCATAGCTACCAATGTTTTCAAACTGGAAAAACTGGCGCCAATGCCAGCTTCCAAAGCCACTTTTTCATTAGTCGAAAATTCAAAGTAAACGCCAGCATCTTTGGCAATCTTAAAGAAAGTGTTGCCGATTTCCGAAGCAGGTGTCCCAGGATAAGTTGAAACAAAATTGACGCCTGCTTCCAAGGCGCCTCTAACGATTGCTTCATTACCCAATAAGATAATTTTCTTCCCACCTTCTTTTGAAAGGAGTTTATCCATATAGAATTATTATACAAAATATCACCTGACTATTCCACTGTCACGGACTTTGCCAGGTTTCTCGGCTTATCAACGTCGTTGCCAAGGGCAACAGCCACATAATAAGCGAAAAGATGCAAAGGAATAACTGCTAAAATAGGAGTTAACATTTCCAAGGTTTTAGGAATGTAAATTACGTCATCAACCAGCTTTTTAATGTCTTCATTGCCTTCAGTAGCTATGGCTAAAACCGGTCCTTTTCTCGCTTTAATCTCCTGAATATTGGAAACCACTTTGTCATAAACCGAATCTGAAGGACAAATGGCGACAGTCGGAAAATCCTCTTCTACCAAAGCCAAAGCTCCATGTTTCAACTCTCCAGCAGCCACTCCTTCTGCGTGCAAATAAGAGGTTTCTTTTAGCTTTAAAGCTCCTTCCAGAGAAATCGGATAATTATATTTTCTGCCTATAAACCAAAAGTTCTTGAAATCTTTGTATTTCTTTGCTAATGCTTCAATCTCAGCGCTTTGGCTTAAAACTCTTCTGGCAAGATCAGGCAATTTTGAAAGTTCAGAAACAATTCTTTTGCCCATTACCAAAGACATATCCCTTTGCCTTCCCAAATAAACGGTAATCATGGCTAAAGTAGATAATTGCCCCAAAAACGCTTTAGTTGAAGCTACAGCCACTTCCTGTCCTGACCTTGTATAGATACCAGCTGCTGTTTCCCTGGATTGGCTGGAGCCGACAACGTTCGTAATTCCCAAAGTCAAAGCTCCTTTCTCTTTCATTTCTTTTATGGCAGCTAAAGTATCTGCTGTTTCGCCTGATTGAGAAACAAATATGCCGGCTGTGTTTTTGTCGATAATCGGCTTTCTATAGCGGAATTCCGACCCCAAATCAACTTCTGCGGGCAAATTAGCATATTCTTCCAACATATATTCGCCAACCCTAGCTGCATAAGAAGCTGTACCGCAAGCTATTAGAAACACTTTCTTGATTTCCCTTAATTTATGTTCTGAAGAAGCCAATCCTCCCAGTTTTACATTTCCTTCATCCAATAAAAGTCTTCCCCTGATAGCATTCTCAATAGCTTCCGGCTCATCCATGATTTCTTTCAGCATAAAGTGAGGGTAGATGCCTTTTTGCGCCTCTTCCGGCGTCCAATCAATTTGGACAAATGCTTTTTCTTTTAAAATATGGAAATTATCCATTTTTAAAACGGCAATTTCATTGTCGTCTAAATTAATGACTTGCCTGGTATGGGTAATGACAGCTGAAGGGTCAGAGGCAATCAAGATTCCGTCCTGATTAACGCCCAAAATCAGAGGAGAAGAAAGACGGGCAGCAACTATTTTACTAGGATCTTTTTTAGCGATAACAACCAGTCCGTAAGTACCTCTTATTTCTCTTAAAGCCTTTCTAACTGCCTCCTCAAGATTCCCATCAAAATATTTTTCAATTAAATGAGATAAAACTTCAGTATCGGTTTCAGAGCTGAATTTATGGCCTTCTTTAATCAACTTTTCCTTTAATTCCCGGTAATTCTCAATAATGCCGTTATGAATAGAAAAAATCTCTTTTTTACAGTCCCAGTGCGGGTGAGCGTTTTCATCTGTCACCCCACCGTGGGTTGCCCACCTCGTGTGTAGAATAAAAGGATTGCCCCTTAACTCCAAATTACTTTCTGCGATTAATTTTTCCAAATCGTCTATCCTGCCTGCTTTCTTCAAACAGAAAATCTCCTTTTTTTCAGGACTATACCAGGCAACGCCTGCTGAATCATATCCTCGGTACTCCAATCTTCTTAAAACGTCCAGTCCCACCCTAACATCATTGTTTTTGCCGATGTAACCGACAATACCACACATAAATTTAGATTACGATATTGATTAATCTTCTGGGAACGAAAATTACCTTTTTAATTTCTTTATTCTGTACCCATTTTTTAACATTTTGACTGGAAATTGCAAGTTCTTTGGCTTTTTCTTCGGAAATATCAGCTTCAACCTCAATCTTATCTCTGACTCTACCGTTAACCTGAACAACTAAAGTTATCATATCGTCTTTAATCAGTTTCTTGTCGTATTTCGGCCAAGATTGCTTATGGATTGAATCCTTATTCCCTAACTGCCCCCAAAGCTCTTCAGTAATATGCGGCGCAA
Source organism: Candidatus Paceibacterota bacterium (assembly GCA_016782605.1). Classification (NCBI taxonomy): domain Bacteria; kingdom Bacillati; phylum Minisyncoccota; species Minisyncoccota bacterium. Next base: position 57,816 of record JADHYE010000002.1, read on the forward strand.
AAGGAGCTAAAATAACCAGGAATAAAGAATAATAAGAAAGAGAAATCTTTTCTTCTATTTCAAAACGATTGGCTAATATCATTAAAGCTGAAACTGCTGTATTGAATTTGAAATCTTCCAAATCCTCATTTATTTTTTTAATTGTTTTGTGAACCAGCTTCTCCAATTCTTGGCTATTAATTCCTTTTTCCTGATTCACTTTAAAACTTAATTTCCATATTTTATCTAAAAACCTATAACAACCCTTCAGCCCATTAATATTCCAATTGATCGCCTGATCAAATGGTCCCATAAACATTTCATAAAGTCTCAAGCTGTCAGCGCCAAAGCTTTTAACAATGTCATCGGGATTAATAACGTTACCGAAAGACTTTGACATTTTTCTGCTGTCTTCAGCCAAGACTATGCCGTGCGAAGTCCTTTTTTTGTACGGTTCAGGTCCTGGAACGACGTCGATATCGTAAAGAAATTTGTACCAAAAACGAGAATACAGCAAATGCAAGGTAGTATGTTCAAACCCTCCATCGTACCAGTCAACCGGCAACCAATGTTTCAATTTCTTTTTATCGGCTATTTTTTTATCATTTCCAGGATCAGTATAGCGAATGTAATACCAATTAGAACCTGCCCAGTTAGGCATGGTATCTGTTTCTCGTTTGGCGGGCCCTTTGCATTTCGGACATTTTACATTAACCCATTCTTCAATTTTGGATAAAGGTGATTCTCCTGTTCCTGTTGGCTGGTATTTTTCAACATATGGGAGTTCAATCGGCAATTCCTTTTCTGAGACAGGAACTGCTCCGCATTTTTCACAATGGATAATCGGAATCGGCTCTCCCCAGTAATGCTGCCTGGAAAAAACCCAATCACGTAGTTTGTAATTTATTGCTTTTCTGCCGACTTTCCTTTTCTCAAACCACTCAGTAATTTTTTTTATTGCTTCCCTCGACGTCAGGCCATCAAATTTCCCAGAGTTCACTAAGATTCCCTCTTCCGGACAACATACTTCCAAGTTTTTTACTTTTCCCCAAAGTTCATCGTCTTCCGGCCTTAAAGAAACTTTCAAGGGAATATTATATTTTTTAGCCATTTCAAAATCTCTTTGATCATGGGCATCGGCAAAAACAGCACCAGTCCCGTAATGCGCCAACACAAAATCTGCTATCCATATCGGTATTCTTTCATCAGTAGCAGGATTAATTGCATATGCGCCAGTAAATGCGCCATTTCTCTCTTTTTCCAGCTCGATACGCTCTAATTCGTTTTTCTTGGCTGTTTCTTTAATATATCTTTCCACCTCTGCTTTTTGCTCCTCTGTAGTAATTTCTTTTACCAGCTTGCTCTCAGGGGCTAAAATTAAATATGTGCCAGAAAAGATAGTGTCAACACGAGTGGTAAAAACCGTTACCGTTTTATCGAATTTTTCAATTTTAAAATCAACTTCAGTCCCGTAACTCTTGCCAATCCAGTTAATCTGCTGGATTTTGATTTTTTCAAGGTAATCAACCTTATCCAAATCCTCAATCAATCGATCGGCATATTTTGTTATCTTCAATAACCATTGTTTAATCGTTTTCTGCTCGGTTTGCGCGCCGCAACGCTCACACTTACCACCTATCACTTCCTCGTGAGCCAAACCGATTTTACAAGAAGGACACCAATTAATAGGAATTTCTGCCTGGTAAGCCAATCCCTTTTTGAATAGTTGTAAAAATATCCACTGAGTCCACTTGTAATATTTTGGGTCGGTGGTATTTATTTCCCGACTCCAATCAAAAGAAAGACCCAAAGATTTCAACTGCCTTTTGAAATTGGCAATGTTCTTTTCAGTGGCTGTTTTCGGGTGAACGCCTGTTTTTATGGCATAGTTTTCAGTCGGCAGACCAAAAGCATCCCAGCCAATGGGATATAAAACATTAAAACCCTCCATTCTCTTTTTTCTAGCTACTGCATCTAACGCAGAATAGCTGCGGCAGTGGCCAACATGAAGGCCGTCTCCCGAAGGATAAGGAAATTCAATTAGAATGTATTGTTTTGGCTTTTTCGAAGAATCCACTGCCTTATAAAAGCCACTTTCTTCCCAATATTCCTGCCATTTTTTCTCAATTTTCTGATGATTATAAGCTTCCATTGTTAAATATTGAATAATTTCTTAGCATTTTCAGTAGTTACTTCCAATATTTCTTCATAGCTCAATTTCCTAATTTTAGCAATTCTTTCAGCAACGTATTTTACATATATTGGCTCATTGCGGCCGATCATGGGAGGCGGCGTCAAGTAGGGGCAATCTGTCTCAACCAAAATCTTATTAAGCGAAATTTTCTCAATAACTTCGTCCAAATTCAACTTAAAAATTATTCCGTTGAATCCGAGATAAAAACCCATATCAAGATATTTTTCAGCTTGCTGCCAATCCCCAGAAAAACAATGAATAACTCCTTGCAATTTACCGCCATACTGCCCGAGTATTTCAATAAGTTCATCGTGTGCCGTGCGGCAATGGAAAATTATCGGAAGATTCAATTCTTTAGCCAAATCAATCTCTTTTAAAAACGTTTCTCTCTGTTTTTCTTTAAATACTTCCAGCTTTGTTTTGGTCTTCGGCCGATAATAATAATCCAGGCCTATTTCGCCGATAGCGACCACCCGTCTCTTCGACGGGCCGCCGATGAGGCGGCTTTCTGATTTTGCTAATGCTTTATACTTCTCGTAATCAAAATCTTCGTTTTGCGTCTTAAAAGCTATTTCTTCCGTATCTAGCTTTGTCTTAAAGATTCCTTCAGCTAAATGAATCGGATGAAGACCGATAGCGGCATATACGCCTTGTTCATGCTTTTCAGCCATTTCAACCGCTCTTTTTGACGTTTCGTAAGTTGAGCCGACGTTTATTATCCAAACATCGTTATCTAAAGACCGACGAATCACTTCGTCGGCATCATCTTTGTAAGCATTAAAATTAAGATGAGCGTGGGTGTCAATCATCATTATATTCTCGGAAATAAAGGTATGCTTTTTTCACTTTTTAAATGCTCAAGTATCTTTTCAGAAGTTTCTGGCAAAAATGGTTTCAATAAAGAAGCGATTTCGTTAATAGTAAACAGCAGGTTGTTTAATATCGCTTTTTGGTTATCAGACTGCTCCCAAGGCCTTTCTTTTTCAATATATTTGTCGCAAAAACTGATTAATTCCCAAATAACGGCCAAGGCTTCATTAAATTTGAATTCGTCTAGCGCTTTCTTGTATTCTTTCTTGCTTCTATCGATTGCTTTCTGAAAACCTTTGTCTGAAAGCTTGCCAGGAACAGATAATTTCAGGCTCTGTGCGATTTTAACCACTCTGGCCACCAAATTACCTATACCGCTGGCTAAATCCGAATTATATCTCTGTTCAAACTTATCATAGGTAAAATCGCCGTCCTCGGTCGAAGGAATCTCGCGCAAAAGAAAATATCTGACAGCATCTACGCTATATTTTCCGACTAATTCAAAGGGACCAATAACATTTCCCAGGCTTTTTGACATTTTTTTTCCGTCAGCAGTGATAAAGCCGTGGACGAATATATTCTTCGGCCTTTCCAAGCCAGCAGCAAAAAGCATGGCTGGCCACATTAAAGCGTGGAAACGGAATATATCCTTGCCAAGGCAGTGGACATCAGCTGGCCAATATCGATGAGGAAAAAGATAATTAAGCAAAGCCTCAAACCAAACATATGTTATTTGATCGGGATCATCAGGCACTGGTATCCCCCATTTTGAACTGTCTTTAGACCGGGAAACACTGATATCTTCTATCCCCTGGTTGATGAAACTTAAAATTTCATTCTTTCTGCTTTCCGGAATAATTTTAATTTTATCTTTCTCTATCTCTTTTTTCACTAAAGAAGCATATTTTGAAAGTTTGAAAAAATAATTCTCTTCCTCAACCGGTTCCGGCTTATTATCGTGGTTAGGGCATTTTCCATTTACCAAATCTTTTTCTTTAACAAAAGCTTCGCAGCCAACGCAATAAAGCCCCTTGTATTTCTTTTTATAAATATCTCCCTTTTTGACCAGTTGATTCCAAAACTTTTCAACTGTCGGCCAGTGCCTTTTCCTATCAGTCGTCCTGATGAAATCATTGTTGGAAATATTTAAAACTTTTGTTAAAGCCCTATATCTCTCAGAAATTTCATCAACAAAAACAATTGGCGCTTTCCCTTGTTCTTCAGCCTTCCTTTCAATTTTTAACCCGTGCTCGTCCGTCCCGGTCAGAAAGAAAACATCCTTTCCCAAAATTCTCTGATAGCGAGCCAGTACGTCTGTCTGGACCAATTCTAAAGCAAAGCCGATATGCGGCAAAGCATTTGTGTAGGCAATACTGGTTGTGATATAAAATTTATTCTTCATCGTACAATAATAACGAATTCTCCTTTTATTTTATCATTTTGAACGTCTTTTATCACTTTTTCGATGTTCCCGCGGTAAATTGTTTCAAATTTCTTGGTCAGTTCGCGGCAAACCACCACCCTCAATCCTTTATCCATATTTTTCAATTCTTCCAATGTTTTTATAATCCTGTAAGGCGATTCATAAAGAATTACCGGGTATTTTGAATTGACCGCTTCTTCAAAAAACTTCTTTCGTTTGTTTTTTACCGGCGGAAAGCCCAAAAACAAGAATCTGTCAGTCGGAAATCCGGAAACCGAAGCAGCTGCAATCACAGCTGAAGCTCCGGGCACAGGAATAATCTTAACCTTATCCCCCAAGCTTTTTGCTACTTCATCAATCAATAAATTTCCTGGATCAGAAATGCCAGGAGTCCCAGCATCCGAAACAAGGGCCAAATTCTTGTCTGCCTTTAATAAATCAACAATATAGTCTGTTTTATTGAGTTTTGAATGCTGGTGATAGCTTATTGTTTGTTTTTTAATGCCATAGGAATCCAATAATATTTTGGTTTTCCTGGTGTCTTCGCACAAAATTAAATCAACCTCCGATAAAATGCGGAGGGCTCTTTTTGAAACGTCTTCTAAATTCCCGATGGGAGTAGCAATAATGTAAAGAAATGCCATTTTATGCAACCGCTTCTTCTGAACTTATGCGGTCTTTTCTTTTTTTGAAAAAATCACTGATGAATTCAAAAAAGATTCCGGCTAAAGGAATTGCCAGGATAGCGCCTAACAATCCCCAAAGCTGTCCGCCAATCAATAAAGCGATTAAAACCAAAACTGGCGGCAATCCGATGAATTTTTTGCTCAAAATCGGAGTAAGAATATTTCCCTCTATCTGCTGGATCAGAAAGAAAACAATCAGAATGAATATGGCTTTTAACCAGTCCTCCAAGAAAACCAAAATAGCAATTACTCCTCCAGCCAATACCGGACCAATAATGGGAATAATGTTGGTGATGCCGGCAAACAAACCCAAACTGAAAGCGTAATCAATCTTAAACAGTTTTAAAGCGAGAAAAGAAGCCAATCCCACGAAAAAGCAGCATAAAACCCTTGTACCGAACCATCCTGAAATCTTCTGCTGAGATCTTTCCCAAACGCTTACTGCATAATCCTCGTTTTTCTTCGGGAAAAAAAGCCTGATCGCTCTTTCTGCCCATTTGCCTTCCAGAGAAAAGAAAAAAGCAAGGGAAAAAATGGTAAAAGCGGAAAAGATTCCACCGAAAACAGCTGAGAGAGCAGTAAAAATATTCGAAGAAGCGCCTAATAACCAATTTTCAGAAGAGGCAATGAAACTTTCAAAGCTTTCAAAAGCTCCTATACCCAGCCATTTTAAAGGCGGAGTTATTTTTTCAAAGTATTGCGAGAAAAGTTCGGCGAACTGCCTGATTTCAGGGATAAAAGACAAAGATATCAAATATATTGCTCCCCCAAAAAAGCCGAAAATCAAAACATAGACCAAACCGGTAGCCAGAACGCGGTGAACTCTTCTCCTTTGCAGGAAATCTATTGCCGGATTGAACAAAACCGAAATAATCAAAGCGAAAATGATCAAAATCAAAATATCCCTGATTTCATAAAGGAGATAAATGATAAGAGCGGCCAAAGCAACCTTTAAAATGCTCCTCCAGGAAATATCCAATAGTTTTTCGCTGTTCACCCCGTTAGAAGTCTGTCTTTATATGGCTTTAAACCAATTTCAGACATCCTTTGTTTTTTGATTATACCCCGTTATTGCAGAACAGAAAAAATTTTAATTTAAATTTTTTCTGACAAAGACTTCTAACGGGGTTCATAATTTTAGCAACTTTTGAAATTTTTCTTTGTCTTTAAAGGGGCCGATTAAAGCCAGATTCAACTTATCATTTCTGAAAATCTCTTTGGCTACTTTCAGAATATCATTCTGGCTGACTTTATCAATCATCTGGCATTGTTTTTCCGGAGTATCAATATTGCCCTTTAATATTTCCTGTTCGCCAAAATATGTTGCCCAAGCTTCAGAAGTTTCTAACCCCAAATAAAGATGACCTTTTATATTGTCTTTGGCTTTTTGAAGCTCTGCTTTTGATACTTTTTTTTCTTTTAGTTTTCGGTATTCCTTAATAATGACCTTAATTGCATCTACTGTTCTTTTATTGTCGAGTCCGGTATGAGTAATTAGATATCCTGAATCAGTATATGCTTCAGCCATTGCTCTAACATGGTAAGCCATACCCCTCTTTTCCCTGATTTCGGTAAAAAGCCTGGAACTCATATTCCCGCCCAAAAGATTGGCTAATACTGCTAAAGGATATCTTTTTTGAGAAAAAATATTATAAGCTCTCACGCCCAAAGCTAAGTGAGTCTGATCTGTTTCTTTTGTTTGAATCAGAACTTGCGGAGTTTTTTGCTTTTCAACTACGGGCTTTTTAGACAAAGTTTTATTCTTTTTAAATTTATCGAAAAACTTCTTTAATTTAAAAATTGCTTCTTTTTCTGAAAAATTTCCAGCTAAAACTATAACTGCATTCTTTGCGTTAAATTGATTTTTAGAATATTTTATTACGTCCTCTCGAGAGATTTGCCTTACTGTTTCTTTTTCTCCTGAAATCATCCAGCCAGCCGGCTGATCTCCATATAAAAGTTTTTCCCAGAGCTCTAAAATATATGCCTGCGGCATATCAAGAGACATGTTAATTTCTTCAATAATTGTCTTCTTTTCCTTTTCAACGGCTTTCTCTTTAATAAGGGGATTGAAAATCATGTCTGAAATGATATCGCAAGAAAGTTCAAGGTGCTTTGAATCAACTTTTGTCCAAAAACCCATTAATTCCTTGCCAGTATAAGCATTAATAATGCCGCCAACCTTATCTATCTCTTTGGCAATATCTGTGGGATTTGGCCGTTTCTTTGTCCCCTTAAAAACTATATGTTCCAAAAAATGAGAAATACCGTTAATTTTCTTAGTTTCATATTTTGTTCCAGCGCCAAATAAAACAAGTAAGGTCAAAACCCGCGTATTTTCCATTGGGTAAGTAATAATGCGTAATCCGTTCTTTAAAACGGTTTTCTTTAAAGCCATAAAAAGTTATTTTCCCAGCTTATTCTTAAAAAGCTCAACTAAGTCTTTTGTTTTTACTCTTTCTTGTTTCATAGTGTCGCGGTTACGGACGGTCAAGTCATCATTTTTTAAAGTTTCAAAATCTATGGTTAAACAGAAAATCGTACCAACCTCGTCTTGACGGCGATATCTTCTGCCTATTGAACCTAATTCATCGTACTGACAAACAAAATGAGGCTTTAAAAGTTGATAAATCTCTTTGGCTTTTTTGGTTAACTCCTGCTTGTTTTTAACCAAAGGAAGAACTGCTATTTTCACCGGCGCCAAACTTTTATCCAGCTTAAGTGTCACCTCCGTTTCTTTTGTCGATTCTGTTGTTTTCGTCCTGCCGCCTTTTGTTTCGGAATAAGCGTCAATTAAAAAAGTCAAAAAGCTTCTGTCGGCGCCAGCTGAAGTTTCAATGATGTAAGGATAGTACTTTTCTTTTATTTCCTCGTCAAAGTAGCGCAAATCCTGCCTGGAATGCTTTGCGTGGTTTGATAAATCCCAATCCCCCCTGTCGTGGATACCTTCAATTTCTTTCCAACCGAAAGGAAACTTATATTCAATGTCAGCCGCTCTTTTGGCGTAATGCGCCAGATCTGATTTTTCCACTTCTCTAAAGCGCAAATTCTCTTTTTTCACGCCAAGCTTTAAATACCAATCCATTCTTGATTTTTTCCAGTTTTCAAAGAATTTGTCAGCTGTTTTCGGATGGCAAAACCACTGCATTTCCATCTGTTCAAATTCTCGAGTTCTATAAACGAAGTTACCCGGAGTAATCTCATTCCTAAAAGCTTTGCCGATCTGAGCTATACCAAAAGGAACTTTCAGGCGCATCGAATTTAAAACATTAAGAAAATTAAGATATATCCCCTGGCAGGTTTCCGCCCTCAGATAAGTAGCAACTGCTTCATTTTCAAGAGAACCGACGAAAGTTTTCATCATTAAATTGAATTTCTTCGCTTCTGTCAGTTCGCCGCCGCATTCTGGACACCCCGCACCAGAACCTTCGGTTCGGTACGGGGCAGGCTTTTTATTCTGGATTTCATCTAATTTAAATCTCTTGTGGCATTTCTTGCATTCAACCAGCTCATCGGCAAATCCGGCACTCAAATGGCCTGAAGCCTGCCAAACTTGAGGAGACATTAAAATAGCTGCATCCAAGCCGACAATATTCTCCTGCTTTTTTGTCATCTCATCCCACCAAGCTTTCTTGATATTATTCTTCATTTCCGTTCCCAAAGGCCCGAAATCATAGCAAGAACCAAAACCGCCGTAAATCTCTGAAGATTGAAAGATAAAACCACGCCTCTTGGTCAATGAAATGATTTTTTCCAAAAGATTTTCCATATTAGCGAACAATGCTCTTTTCATAGCCAACGCTTGAATCGTCCGGCAAACCAGTATTAATTGAAGGGCTGGTAGTCTGCAAGGTTTCGCCAGTCCACTGGTCCTGACCGCTGATCCTTGCTTCGTTAATTAAGACAGGTGTCTGGCCCATCTGGCTTGAATCCGGCCAAAAGGAAATCTGGAATGAAATATTTGGCGCTTGATTCAAAATTCCCTGGCCGGCTGACAAATCTCCGATGTTCCAAACTATTTCCTTGGATTGGGAATCAAAAGTGAAATTGTTTTTTTGTTCTTCCGGAAACATCTTGCCCGTCAAACTGACATTGCTAGGTAAAGTAGCTTTGACCTTAACGTCTTTCATATCGTTGTAATAATTCTTAACCTGCCAGGAGATTGTGTAGGTGGTTGATTGTCCGACAGTCGGCGGAAGAGGGCCTGAGTTTCCAAAAACCTCATCATTAAAATACCCTTTTTGGAAAACAGCCAGTTTTGAATTAACTTTGTTGGTGAATATTTCTTTGACCTGACTCAAAAAGATCGTTGAAGTAATCTGCGGATTCGCCTCTGACGGGCTTTTAATTTCCTGGAAGTCTTTCAATTTTATCCAGAATTCAACCTTGCCTTCTTCCTGCGGATGCAAGAACTGAAGCTTGCTTACTCTTCTCCAGTCCCAAATTATGGAATTATCGCCCGAAGTGAAATCGCCGTCCAGAGTCTTGGTAGTAACAAAATCAAACGAAGAGCCGCTTAAGGTAACCAGCATGAACATATCGTTCAAAGCTTCTTCGCCAATGTTCTTGAAGAAAATCTCATAATGGAGCAAATCGCCCGGGTTAGCGACAAACTTCGGATTACCGTTGATTTCCTGAGTGATGTACAAAGTGGGCTTAATAATAGATATTCCTTTTGACACATCCCTCAAAATAATGAAGTTGCCGTCTTTCCAGCTGCCCAGCTTCGCCCTAAAAATCTTTTCTTCTCCGATGGTACCGGAAAGCTTGCCTGAAATTTGGATTCTACCTCCCTGGGTTTTATTCAAAAGGCCGATTTCCCATTCTGTTTTTTCCAGAGACTTAGGGTTAGAATCGACAAACTCAAAACCCGAAGGATATTCAACCATTATCCTCAAGTCGGAAAGCGGATAATCGATATTCGAGAAATAATTCAAATTAAGGCTGAATATTTTACCAGATTCAATTTTTGCCGGCAAATCAAATTCCAAATTAAGAGGAATTTTCTTGATTATTGTCGTGAATGAAGTTTTTGATGTATAGCGGGCTCTTAAATTCTTTGGAGAATAACTCAGAGAAACCTTAGCTTCCTTAACTTCTCCTTCCTTACCCATAAGCCGTCCTTTAAAAATGAAAGTTTTTTCCTGACCGGGATAAATCGCTCCTCCCAGTTCTTCTGACTTTTTAACCACCCTTAAAGAGGTATAGTCTGTGGGCACAGCATACTCAGGATAGTCAAAAATTAACTCGGGCTCTTCCAAATTAACATTCCCGTTGTTCTTATATTTGACAACGTATTCAATCTCCTGAAGCAATTCTGTTTCTTCCGGTCCCAGAATCTCAAACTTCAAGACTTCTTTCGAATAAACGTTTCTCTGGTAATAATAAAAACCGATAATCCCTACGACTACCGCCAAAACGATGATAAAAATAGTAAGTTTTCTCATATACCGAGTTTTTATTTATAAGTTCGATGAGATAAATCTCATCTCTCACTCAATTCATATTTATCTCTCGAACGCGAAATGAAATAAATATTTCATTGAGCAAACGAAGGTGAAGAAGAGGACTAAGGCCTCTTCGCCTTTAATTATATTAGCAAATTATTGGGTTTCCTTCAAAATCTCGGAAAAATAATAATTAGATATTTCCTTTAATGAATCTAAATCTTCTTTTTCGACTTTTAATCTTGGTAAAGCTGATAAGTCCTTTTTTAACAAAATTCTGATTAATTTTATCGCATTCAGGCTTATCGGATTTTCCAGTTTTTCAGTTTTGCCGCAGTTATTGCATATCAGCCCTCCTTTTTTAAAACTGAAATAGATTTTCTCTGGAATTAGCTTTTTATTACAAGAAGCGCAGCGATAAAATTCAATCTGATAGCCCAATAAAGAAAGAAAATTCCAAAGAAAATAATGATAAACTAAATTGCGTGTTTCGGTTTTTATCTTCCGATCATTCAGCTTTTCAAAAGTTTCTTTAATTAACCACCAGAGTTTTTCGTCCGGTTCCTGACCCTTCAGCAAGCTATCTGAAATTTCAGCAATCTTGAAAGCAATAGCTACAGATTTTAGGCTTTTTCTCAATTTGCCAAAACTTTCAATCAAAATCGCATCTGTCAAAGTTTTATAAGCTTTGCCCTGAATAAACTCAATTTCCGAAAGATAGAAAAGTTCCAGGCCAGCTCTTAACTTTGATGTAATTTTCCTTTCCGCTCTGGCCAATAATTCCAATTTGCCGAAATCTTTGGTAAAAAAAGTGAAAAGACGATCCGCTTCTCCGACATCTTTCTTTTTTAAAATGAATCCTTGTGTCCGGTAGTGGGTAAACATTTAAAATTTCTCGATAACTTCTTCAAAAGAATCCAAACGCTCTTTCAGCTTTGGATGCACCTGATATTTTTTAAGTTCCTCTATCTGTTTTTTGACTGAGTCGATAAAATTATAAAACGACTCTTCCTGTCTTTCTGGATTATCCAAATTGTTTTTTATTTCTTCTTCTGACATTGAAAGATAAAAAAGCGGAATGTTATTGATGTTCCCCTTTTTTAACTCCATTTTGCCAGCCTTTTTTTCTAAAAAAATGCCGTATCTAAGGTTGGCTCCGCCTTTATACCGGTTTATTTCAGAAACTTTATTCTTTTTCTTTTCAAACGTTTCTCCACTATTAACTCCTACCTCATCAAAGGCGCAAACTATATTTCCGGTTTCTCTTTCTAAAATTATATTGTCTATATTATTTTCAAAGTCATCATATTCTGAAGTTCTGGTTACAATAAAATCTTTCCTTAATTTTTTATGAAAAATAGAAGTTGTCAACATTTCAAAAACCTCGCCCGTAGATACACCCTTTAATGCTTCTTCTTTAGGATGAGCCCATGCCGATAAATTTCTGCCAATATCCGCTTCTTTAAATCTCTTTTTTAAATCTTTAACGCGCGCCTTGTGCGATTCAACCAATGAATCCCCATGAGTTTTTCTGAAATCATCCATATTAATCCTTGCTTTTTCGTTAATAGGAATACCCTCTTGTCTCAATTCCTCAAACATTTTCTTCATGTAATCCTTTAACTCTCTTATCCTGTCTTTTTTTTCGCCCCGTTCTTGCTGCTTTTCCAATACTTCGCTCTCATTTTTCTCAAATTCAGGAGTTGGTTTTATAAGTTGTGGTTCTTTTTCTAACATATTATATTTTTTTAATCACCAGTAATATATTCTGCCCGCCAATTGCAACTTCTTTTTCCATATCAAAACCTTCTTGTGCCTCTCCTGAAATCAAATCTTTTACCCTAGCTTCCTTTAAAATAAAATCCCTATTTTTAGCTAAAATATTACCAAGTTCGCCACTGCCAGAATAGCTTACTAAGATTTCATCTTTCGGTTTTAAGCCGGCTTTCTTTCTCATTTCCTGAATGTTTCGGATCAATTCTCTGACTGTTCCTTCTTCTTTCAGTTCCGCGCTAATCTCAGTATCTAATTCCACTTCTTTCTTTATCTTATTGTCAAAAACCACTTCTTTTACATTTACCTCCTCTTTTATTAAATCCAGTAATCCTGAATCAAATTTTAATTTCACGTTTTTTACCTTCAAGCTCTGTAAGGGCTGTCTTGTTTTAATGCCGACCGAAGCTCTTTCTGTCAAAGTTAAAGCAACTATCTCTCTAACTTTTTGCATTTTCTCTTCAAGGTCATTCATAATATATTTTTTATTAACTCCTGGCCATTCGATTAAATGAACTGATTCTGGCATTCCGTCTTTTTTGAACTTCTGGTAGTTTTCTTCGGCAAAAAACGGCATTATCGGAGCTATTATGTTCAATAAATTAACAATAATACAGTAAAGGGTTTGAGAAGCTTCTCTTTTTTCTTCCGGATTATCCGGTTTTTGGAAGCGCTTTCTCGATCTGCGGATATACCACAAAGACAAATCATTTATGAAAAAATCTTCAATGGCCAAGGTCGCTGACATTACGTCGTAACCATCCAAATCCTTTGTCACCTTGGCTATTAAATTGTTCAAACGGGAAAGAATCCAAGTATCCAAGCAGTTCTTGCTTTCAACAATATTTTCTTTATCAGAATATTCTTCGGCAGAAATGTAAGTAGTAAAGAATTCAATGGAATTGTATAAAGTCAAAAGTTTCCTTTTCGTCTCTTCGGCAAGCTTGTAGCCAAAATTAAGATTATAAGCCGGATTCTGCTTGGCATAAAGCCATCTCATAGGATCTGCTCCTATCTTCTCAACCGCTTCGTCAAACCAAATGGCATTACCCTTGGACTTGTGCATCTCTTCCCCTTTTTCATCGCGAACCAACGCGTATCCGAAAATCGTTTTTGTCGGATTTTTCTTTTCCAAAACCATACTCATAACAATCAAAGAATAAAACCAGTTTTTGAATTGGCCGGGGAAAGACTCGCAAATCAAATCAGCCGGAAACCATTTTTTCCAATAATTCTTGTCAGTGGAATATCCCATGGTGGAAAAGGAAACAATTCCAGCATCCAGCCACGGATTGCCGACGTCAGGAATACGGGAAATTAATTTGCCGCATTTTGAACATTTGATTTTAACTTTATCCACCCATGGCCGATGAGGAGAATTTCCCTCAAAATCCTGCCAGCCTTCAACTGCTCTTTTTTTCAATTCTTCTTTTGAACCAATAACTTCAAAATGTCCGCAGGAACATTCAAAAATCGGCAAAGCTAATCCCCAATATCTTTTTTTAGAAATCAGCCAGTCCTGCATATTCTTTAACCAATCCAACTCTCTTTCCAAACCGAAAGAAGGCAACCATTTTATCTTTTTAACTATATGCATCAATGGCTTTCTCAGTTTCTCCATGGAAATATACCATTCATCAACTAAACGGAATATCAAATCTTCCTTACAGCGCCAACAGGTCGGATACCGGTGCTTGTAATTTTCAATTCGGTAAACAACATTCTTGTTTCTTAAATCATCAAAAATCATTTCATTAACTTCTGCTGCCAGATTTCCGGTTAAAAATCCGAATCCTTCTTTATATCTGCTTTCATCATTTAAAGGATCAATGACAGGAAGATTGAATTTCTTGCCGAGCTGAAAGTCCTCTTGTCCACAACCAGGAGCAATATGGACGATACCCGTTCCTTCTTCTTCTGAAACTTCATCCCACAGTATGACTTTATGTTTAAAATTACCTAAAGTCTCTTTAACTGCCGGCAATTCGTCAAACATTCCCCCGTACTCCAACCCTTCCAAATCTTTTCCCGGAAACTCTCTGATTATTTCTAACTTCCCGAAAATTCCTGCTTTGTCTTTTTGCAAAATGAGAATATCGTTGTCTTCACTCTTAATTTCGGTATAAATCAATTTCGGATTTACAGCTATTGCCACGTTCGCTGGCAACGTCCAAGGAGTAGTTGTCCAAACCAAAAGATATGTCTTTTCTTGCCCAATAACAGGCAACTTAACAAAAACTGATCTATGGGTGATTTCCTGGTATTCTTCTGTTAAAATCTCGTGCTGGGAAATGGCTGTGCCACAACGAATGCACCAGGGAACAACGTCTCTTCCTTTGTAGAGCAGTTCGTCTTTCCAGCATTTCTTTAAAAAATTCCAAATAGCGTAGTTGTTATCATCAGACATCGTATAATATGAATTATCCCAATCCATCCACTGGCCCAATCTGATTGACTGTTCTGTTTGAACTTTAGAATACTTCCTGACCCTTTCTTTACATTTGTTGACAAAATTGGCTATGCCGTATTTTTCAATGTCTTTTTTGTTTTTAAATCCGAGCTCTTTTTCCACTTCTACTTCAACCCAAAGACCCTGGCAGTCAAAGCCGTTCTGAAACCTCTGATCAAAGCCCTGAAGAGCCTTGTATCTCTGGAAAACGTCCTTGTAAGTCCTTCCCCAGGCATGATGAACACCCATCGGATTGTTGGCGGTTATCGGACCGTCCAAAAAAGACCATCGTTTCTTATCCTGGTTTTTCTTTCTCAGTTTTTCAAAAATCCTGTTCTCCTGCCAAAATTTCAGTATTTTCTGCTCTATTTGGGGGAAATTTAATTCCATACCCTGTATATCAACATCCAGGCATTTTCAATGCGAAAACATCCTGAAGATTGTTTTTATTTAATAATATATTCAACATAATAACTTTAATTAAACTTTTAATGCGAAGCATTCTGGATGTTGTATTACGGGGCATATTAATTAACCTTTCTTAATTCACCCACTTTGATAAAGTTTTTTTTGTAGAAAACCTCTTTTAAAAGCTTCTGATTGCTTATCTTCTTGATTATGCCCTCAAACAGCCACAAAGGATCGCCGTGACCGACAATTAAAATTTTCTTGTTTTTGTATTTTCTATCAATATCATTTAAAAAACTGAGCATTCTCTTTTTAAGGTCAGCCCAGCTCTCTCCCTCAGGGGGCCTTTTAGAAAACTTTCTTTTCTTGTAATTGAAAAACTTGTAATATTCTTCTTTAAGTCTGCCGTGAAAAACGCCAAGATTTACGTCTCTAAGCCTTTTGTCAAAATTTATTTTCTTAATATTTAATTCTCTTGAAGCGATTTTTGCGGTTTCTTTTGTCCTGTAAAAATCAGAAGAATAAATGAAATCTATTTTTTCTTTTTTAATTCTTTTCAAACTTCTTTTTACCTGATCTTTCCCTTTTTGTGTCATTTTAATCGAGAAATTGTCCCTCAAAGGATAAATAAATCTCTTTTTTTTAACCTGATAAACGTTTTCTCCGTGCCGTATAATAAAATAATGGTTATTCATATAATTACATCTTTTCCGGAGCAGAAATGCCAATTAAAGACAAAACACTCTTTAAGATTATTTTAGTTGCCAAAGATAATCCCAAACGAGCTTCAGACAAATGAACGTCTTCTGAAATGACCCGGCAATCATGGTAAAACTGATGGAAGGAAGCAGCTAAATCCAAAGCATATTGAGGAATCCTTTGAACCTGATAATCTTTTGCCGTATCTTCAATGATTTCCGGAAACTTAATTAATTGTTTGATAAGCCCTAATTCAGACGGATGATTCAAAAGTTTCAAGTTCTTAATCGCTGGCTTTAATTTATGATTCTCATTTTTCAGTTTCCTTAAAATACTGCAAATTCTGGCATGAGCATACTGTACATAATAAACAGGGTTTTTATCTGACTGGTCTTTGGCCAATGCTACGTCAAATTCCATCTGGGTATCGGGCGACTTCATTAAATATATGAATCTGACTGCGTCTGCGCCGGCTTCGTTAATCAGCCATTCCAAGGTTATCACTTTCCCCTTTCTTTTGGACATCTTTTCTCCTTTTAACCTGACAACCTGGGTTATCAGAAAAACCAGCTCCCCTTTGTAATCAAGTATCCTACTTACTGCTTTTATCTTGTTAACGTGCCCTTGATGGTCAGCGCCCCAGATATTGATTATTTTGTCGTATTTCCTATCAAACCTGTCTTTGTGATAGGCAATATCAGGTAAAAGGTAAGTAAAGTCTCCTGTTTCCCTGACAATAACCCAGTCTTTTGAATCGCCAAAAGCTGAAGTTCTTAGCCATTGGGCGTTGTCTCTCTCGTAGACCAAGCGCTGTTTTTTAAGCCAATCATATATCTTAGTTATCTTTCCTTTTTGATATAAATCTTTTTCTTCAGAAACCCAGAAATCAAACCTAATCTTCAGTTTCTTCTCAATAAAATCTTTAATGTCTTTTTGGACTGCCTGAGCCAAAAAAGAACCCGCATCCCTTTCATTCTTGCACTTGCTGATTTCTGGCTTTAATTTATTTATCTTTTTCTCAAGGTATTCATTCAAATAAGTTGTCCCTTCTCCCAAAGCTGTTTTGCCCAATTCCTTAATCTGGGAGCTGCTTTTGGCATCATTAGCATAGTGAGAGCGAAAAACCTTAAACCCGCTCTTTTTAAAAACATTGGCCAATGTTTCACCTAAAAAAGCGCCTCTACCATGACCGATATGCAATTCTCCTGTGGGATTGGCGCAAATATATTCAATGTCTATTTTTTTATTTTTGCCGATTTCTAAGTTTCCGAATTTATCTTCCTTTTTTAAAATTTCTTCGGCTTTGTTTTGTAAATACTCTTTTGAAAGAAAAAAATTGATAAAGCCGTTTTTCACTTCAATTCTATCTAAAATGTCGGATTTTATATTGTCAGCTATCTCCTGAGGATCCTTTTTT
The DNA here is from genome assembly GCA_016782605.1 of Candidatus Paceibacterota bacterium. Classification (NCBI taxonomy): domain Bacteria; kingdom Bacillati; phylum Minisyncoccota; species Minisyncoccota bacterium. The sequence continues at coordinate 75,101 of JADHYE010000002.1, forward strand.
AGCACCATTGCCACGTTGCTCGTATAATCGCCAAAAGCAGGCTCTGTTGGCCTGTCTATTTTAACTTCAACTTCCTGTTTGTACAGCTTTTTTATCGCTTTTTCAAGCAAATTTTTGACCTCATTTCTGGCTGTCATATTAGTTATTTTAGCTTATTTCATTTAAAAATTAAAGGATTTAATGTTAAACCCCGTTAGATATTAATAAAATAATGAATCAATCTTAGGTGTTTACAACTTTATCTAACGGGGTAAACTTAAATTATACCCGGTAGTGAAAATTCGACCACTGCCGCGGCAGTGAAAAAAAATAAGAATTTGTCGAATTTCTACTACCGGGTATGAAGGTATTATCAGACAATAAAAAAGCATATTTTAACTATGAAATCCTGGAGAAAATCGAGGCTGGCATTGCTTTAATCGGACAGGAAGTAAAATCAATAAAAACAGGGAGGATAAACCTGGCAGGCTCCTATGTAACTCTGAGCAATAATGAACTCTTCCTGGTCGGAGCTCATATTCCTCCCTACCAGCCGAAAAACGCTCCAGCTGACTATCTGCCTGAACGCCAAAGAAAACTTCTTTTGAAAAGATCTGAAATCAAATACTTAATCGGTAAAACCAAAGAAAAAGGATTGACTTTAGTGCCATTAAAGGTATATACTAAAAAAGCTAAGATAAAGCTTGAATTCGGCATAGCCAAGGGAAAAAAGAAGGCAGATAAGAGAGAAACGATTAAAAAAAGAACGCTTACAAAAGAAATAGAAAGAGAATTAAAAATGCGGGGATGATATGCTTCGATGAGAAGCGGACTGAAATAAGCAGGCCAAGTTGTCAGCACTTGTAAAAAACTGGCAAAAAGGATAAGTGCCAACTTATTCAAACAACCTGCTCTTGCTTACGCATAAGTAGCAGAGCCATTCGTTTTGCCGATTCTCGCTTAGCAAAATCGAGTGTCAAAATTAGCGAGATGAGATAGTTTTTCTGAATCCGGGAAAACTATTGAAAAAAAAATCGGATTCAGGGTATAGATATTTTGTCGGGTTTTGACTCTATATTCTTTTTTAAAACCTGACTAAGCCTGTAGAATTGTTTTGGGAGAACTCCTCAGACGCGGGTCCAAATCCCGCCATCTCCACAAAAATTAAATTATATAATTTGATTAAAAGACTATTAGCCAACAATCGAATAAGAGCGAGAGAGGTAAGACTGATTGATGAAGCTGAAAAACAAGTGGGAGTGATTACTTTGGAAGAAGCGCTCAGCATGGCTCGTGAGCGCAATTTAGATTTAATTCAAGTTACAGAAAAAGTAGACCCGCCTGTCTGCCGTTTGGGAGATTACGGAAAATACCTTTATCGGGAAGAGAAAAAAGAAAAAGCAATACACAAACATAAAGGCGGAGATTTGAAAGGAATAAGATTAACTTTCAATATCTCCCAGCACGATCTGGAAACGCGGGCCCATCAGGCAGAAAAATTCCTGAAAAGAGGAGACCAAGTAAGAATAGATCTGCCCTTAAGGGGAAGGCAAAAAGCTCTCCAGGATTTTGCCAGAGAGAAAGTAGAGAAATTCCTCAACACATTAAATGAACTTGTCCCGATAAAAAGAGAACGGGAATTAAAAAGGGAAGCAAGAGGATTTACAATGATAATTTCAAAATTATGAAAACAAGAAAATCAGTAAAAAAACGCTTTAAGGTTACCAAATCCGGCAAGATTCTGAGAAAACCAACTCAGCTTAACCACTATTTGGCGAAAAAATCTGGCAAAAAAGGCAGACAAAGCCGGAAATGGAAAGAAGTTTCAAAGAGCGAAGTCAAAAAAATTAAAAGGTTATTAGGAATATAATATTATGGCTCGAGTTAAACGAGGAACAACGGCGCACAAGCGCAGGAAAAAAGTATTAAAACAGACTAAAGGCTTTCGCTGGGGAAGGAAATCAAAATACAAATTAGCGAAAGACGCTCTTTACCATGCCTGGGAATACTCTTATCGGGACAGAAAAACAAAAAAGAGAGAATTTAGGAAACTTTGGCAGACAAGTATTAATGGCGCCTGCCGGAAACAAGGCCTGTCTTATTCAAAGTTTATCGCCAATTTAAAGAAGAATAAGATTGAGATTGACCGAAAAATATTGTCCCAGCTGTGCCAAAATCATCCTCAAATTTTTGAAAAGATTGTTGAAGAAGTTAAAAGTTAGCCTAACTAAACCCTGATTTTATTTTAAAAGCCGTCTCATTAATGAGACGGCTTTTTGCGACTTTTTTCATATTGAAACTGGCAAATCGCAATCGACGCATAAAGTGTCAAGAGGAAGCCCGATTGACTCGGCTAATTCCTGAATCGTTGGATGTTCCAAACTATCCACTCCCAAGAATTCGACTCTTTCTTCTTTAGAAGGAATCCGAGCGGCAAGCAGTTCTCCTCGTTGAACCGTTTTGGCCCAGAGACAGTAAGAAAACGATTCTGGATTAGCAATTCGCAAATGAATTTCTTTGATACCTATCGCTTTAAGTTTTGGAATTAGATTTTCAGAAATTTGGGTTCCTCGACGAATTGAGTCATCGCATACAACCACAATTTTCCCTGAATAATCTTCACCACTCGATAGTTGCTTAATGTGTGCCTCCAACTCTCTTTCCTCTTTGGATAAACGAGGATAGCTCCTACCGGCATATTGATATTTAAGCAGGGCTTCATCGTATTCTGGTATCTTAGTTATCTTTCCTCTGTTTATCTGCCGGCAAAATTCTTGATGGTATCCGATGGCGGGAAACCGACCAGAATGAGGAACGGGTATTACCACATCGGGTATAAATCCCCTCTTAATATCTCTTTTAGCTAGAAGCGCTGATAATCGTTTTCTAACTAAAGAAGCGGGGATTCCCCTAAATACCGCATTGGGATAATTAGTGTAAATCCAGACGAAAGTACAAGTCTGTATCTTCTTGGTCGGCATGCGGTCTTGGGTTTTTAAAACGCCATCCTTGAGCAGGACAATTTCTCCCGGGTTTATGTCTCGCTGGAGTTTGAACCCAAAATTTTCGAAACCACAAGGGTCAGAAGCAACTGCTACTGCTCCTTGCTTTTCACCAACTACTAACGGCCAGTGACCAGTCGGACAACAAACAACATAAATTCCCTGTGGAGTAAGAATTGCCAAAGAATAAGCGCCCTCTATCTCCTGGGTCATTTGTTTTATGCCGTCAACCACATTGTCTCCCTGAGCTATCAGTTTGGCAATTAACTCGATATCCGCTCCTCCCCAAGCAAAAGAATGGCCGAAGGTCTTAAATCTTTCGATTAATTCGTTATGGTTAATGAGATTGCCGGAAAAACAGGTACAAAGCTCTCCCATTCTTGAATCTACTAAAATCGGCTCTCGGTTTTCACCGCAGTAACCAATGCCTTCAGTTCCATTCATATCAGCTAAATCATTGCTGAAGGTAGATCTAAATAATCCTCGATGAGTACGGATTTTTATTTTTTCTCCGTCAAAGGTCGTTAAGCCGGCATAAACTTCGCCCAGATGTTGTTGATAAAAAGTCTCCCAGAACAAATCCTCCAAGAAATTACCTTTATATAGGTTAGGGTTAACACTTAGAGCAAAAAATCCTGCCATTTTTAGGCCTCCTTTTTTCATTATTGAGTTGTTAAATAACAACCCTCCTGTTTTTTACTATCATTCTTTCTTTTTTAAGTAAAGAGATTTTCCCATATCTGTATTCGCTGATTTCCTTGTCCAATCTTACTATTCAATAACAAGGAAATTATTTGCTTTTTTGAGGATTCTTTTGGCATTTTGGAATTTCAGCTGTTTTAATGCTCTCTCGAAAGGAAGCCATTTGTACCCCATATGCTCTTTCGAAATCTTTACTCTTTTTGTTTTTGTTTCGGCTAAGTAGAAAACAACGAATTTTAAGATTGTTTTACCTTTAAATTCAAAAAAATATTTAATTTTTTCTTCAAACCCTTTAATAAAACTAATATCAGTCAATCCTGTCTCCTCAGTTGTTTCTCTCCTGGCTGTCATTATCAGCTTTTCACCTTTTTCAATATGTCCTTTAGGAAAATCCCAATAAGGTTTTGGCCTTCTGGACCCTCTGGGATAGTGCAAAAGAAGGTAAAAGAGTTTACCTTCTGATTTTCTGAAAACGATGACGCCGGCAGACTTTTCAACAGGCATAGTTTATTTAAAATATTGCAATAATTTTGCTAATGGCTGGCTGTTAATGATATCGCTTTTTTCTGCCCAACCACGACGAGCCTGGGCAATGCCGAAATTCATGAATCGCATATGGTTTTTATCGTGTGAATCGGTATTAATTACCATCTTCACGCCAGCTTCTTTGGCTTTTTTAATATTCTTTTCGTTCAAATCCAATCTTTCCGGCCAAGCATTGATTTCTAAAATCGTTTTCGTTTCCTTGGCCACCTTCAGAATTTTATCAAAGTCTATCTGATATTCGTCTCTCTTCTTTAAAATCCTGCCTGTTGGATGGGAAATTATATCTACATTCGGATTTCTCATCGCTTTAATCATTCTTTCTGTCATTTTTGATTTTTCCATTTTAAAAGCTGAATGTATTCCGGCAATAACAAAATCCAGTTTTTCCAATGCTTTATCTTTAATATCAATCGAACCGTCAGACAATATATTAGCTTCACACCCTTGGAGAATGTGGAACCCCGCATCAGAACCTTTGGTTCGGTACGGGGCAAGTTTTTCATTTAATTTATCAATCTCTTTCCGTTGTTGTTCTAATTCTTTTTCGTCCAATCCGTTCTCAATTCTTAAGAACTTTGTATGGTCAGCAATGCCGATATATTGATAACCCATGTCCTGAGCCGCTTTTGCCATAACTTCAATCGTATTTGTTCCACCATCCCAAGCAGAATGACAATGCAAATCACCCTTAATATCTTTATAGCCAATAATTTTTGGCAATTCCCCATTTCGAGCTGCTTCCAACTCACCCTGGTCTTCTCTCAGTTCCGGTTCAATCCAGGAAAGACCTAAAGCCTTGTAAACGCCGTTTTCATACCAGCCAGCAATCATTTTCTTTCCTTTAAAAAGCCCGTATTCGTTCAGCTTCATTCCTTTTTTAATGGCAATTCTCCTTAAAACAATATTATGCTCTTTGGAACCGGTAAAATACTGCAAGGCTGAACCGAAAGATTTTTTAGAAACCACTCTCAAATCAACGTCAAACCCCTCTCTCAGCCTTATGGAAGATTTCGTCGTTCCTTTCCCCCATATTTTTGTTATATTCGGCAGCTGAACAAAAAAATCCATTACTTTTTTTGCCCCATTAGAAGATTTTTTTCTAACGGGGTGAAGATTTTTCGCCGTTATTAAAATATCAACGTCGCCAATGGTTTCTTTCCTTCTTCTGACAGAACCAGCTTCGCTTATCTGTTCCACTTCTTTTAAGGCTTTTAGCTTGTCTAAAATTTCTTTTACTTTCGGCAGAATCTCACCAAGCAGAAATCTTCCTTTTGATCTTTTCAAAAAAGCAATTCCTTCTAAAAGATTTTTCTCTGTTTTCTCGCCGAATCCCTCCAAAGCAGCAATCTTGTGAGCCTTAGCTGCTTTTTCCAGCTCCTTAACGTTTCTTACTCCCAATTTCTGATAAAGCAACTTTGCTCTTTTTGGTCCCATTCCCTCAACAGCAATTATCTCTTCCAGATCTAAGGGCAAACGTTTCTTGAACTGCTGATAATATTGTATTTTTCCTGTTTTCAAATATTCTTCAATCTTTTCGGCGATACTTTTGCCGACTCCCGGAATTTCCTCAAGATCTTTAATTCCTCCCCGTCTGTAAATATCTTCAACATCTTCTTCCATGCTCTCCAAAGCAATGGCTGCCTTTTGATAGGCATAAGGTTTGAAAGCCACTTTATCCATTTCCAAGTAATCGGAAATTTCGTAAAAGACTTTGGCTAATTCTTGGTTATTCACCCCGTTAGAAGTTTGCATATGTATTATTGGCCAAAAAAGACCAAAGGTTCTTTTTCGGCGGAAGTTTAACGAAATAAAGTAATTGTTTAATCTTTAGCATGTTTAACCGTGGCAAACTTCTAACGGGGTTCATTGATTAAAATGGTTTTTCCGTAGGCGGAACTCTCGGAATAAAGCCATCTCTGTGAAAAAGATGGTTGCGCATAAAAAACAAAAGGAAAGTGGCTCCTAATCCAAAAAGACTTATTAAAACGAAAATAATCTTAAAGCCTAAGAAAGTAGCTAATATTCCGCCGAAAGCAGCGGCAAAACTGAAAGCAAAGCCAATGGTAGTGCTCTCAATACTCCAGGAAAACGCCTCCCATCCTCTATCAATATGCCTGGTGAAAATACCTGCCCAGCTGGGCAAAACGCAGGCCATACACAGTCCTCTTATCGCTTCCAGTAAAAATATATGCCAAAGCTCCGTGGTAAAAATATATGCCAAAGGAATCAAATTGGCGAAAAACATGCCGAAAACCAAAAGGTTAAAATCGTCTTTCTCTCCTTTCTTGACGTCAAGGTAATGGGCGATAAATGGCTGGGCAACTGATTTAACAAACCAAAAAGTGGCAGCAATAAGACCAACAGCAGCTAAGTTGCCGCCATTAATTTGCTGGGTTATGAAAATGGCAAAAATTGGGCCGATTAATCCCCAGCCGCACTGAAGAAAAAAATCGGAAATAATGAGAGTTTTGATAACTTTATTAATCCCCGTCATAGTTGTTTAAAGCTTTGTTGGCTCTTTTAAAAATTATGTTTTTTATCAAAGATACTCCCAAACGGAATAAAATGAAAATGCCGAGCAAAGCAACCATCAATTCAGCACCTCTGATAATCATGGTGAAAGCAGTGGCTGTTGCCGTCTTTAGGTGCAGATAATTAAAGGCAAATGACTGAACTGCTTCATGGGAACCGAGAGAAGTAGGAATGGGAATAATCATTGCCAGATAGGTAAAACCGAGGACTGATATAGCAGACAAAAAACCAATCTTTCCTCCCAAGAAAATGATTAAAAGCCAAGTCCGCAAAATCATCAAACCAGTTCTTAAAAAATTCAGGATAAAAACCTTCCACATATTCTGTTTTCTTGGCTTAAAAAAGGAAAATATTTCTTTTTCAATTTCAAAAAGATGGTTTTCCTGTCCATTGTTCATAAATCTGCCCAAAAACTTCGTCATACTCTGCTTTTTGAAAGCTTTAACGTAAAAGAACGAAATAGCAGCGATAAAAAATAAAATGATAATACCGACGCATATAAGAAGCTTCATCGGCGGGATGCCGATAGTCAAAAGAAAGAAGACGGCCCCAAACAGAATGACTATCAAGTTCACCGTCCATTCCAGAATCCTATCCAGTATCACTGAGGCCATGCCCTGCGGCCAGGGTACCTCATCCCTTTTTTTAAGCATATATCCCTGGAAAATTTCTGCTCCGACAATCAATATCGGCGCTAAAAGCCTGATGGAAAAAGTGGCAATATAAATTCGCCACATCTCCCTAAAAGATATTTTCTGGCCCTTGCCATCCAGAATCTCTTTCCATTTCCAGGTGCCGAATACAGCCATAAGAAAAGTGATAAAGAGAATGGCCAACCCCTGCCAGCCGGTAAAAACCAAGAGCGCGTTTTTAATCTCCTGCCAGCCGACTATCTTTAAAACCCAAAAGAAAATCAATGCACCGACTAAAAAAGAAAATAGGAAAAGTAAAAGTTTTTTCATATGAATCAGCGGAATTTATCGCTGAGAAAACTGACAATTTTAGGACCGACCTCGGGAGATTCCCAGAAATAATTATGTCCTGGCGCTTGAAAAGCCCTGGAAAGAGACAAATACTGTCCGTTAATCTTAGCAGCTAGCCACTTAAAAGGGCTTTCAATCAAAGAAAAAAACAAAGGGCTGACTTGGCCCCCAACTAAACTGTCTTTTCCTTCGTTGTCCACTTGGATGATATTGTCTGTTTCAAAATTATCTGCCCAAAAAGGAGTGCCAACGGCAATAGCAAAAACTGAATCTTTGATTTCTTCGGAAATGTTTTCGTAAGTTTTCGTAACAAAAGCTCCGCCGATAGAAAGCCCGGTAATAATTATTTTCTTGTCCGGAAAAACTTTATTAATCTCTTCTATTTTTTCAGCCAAATCTTTTGAAGAATTTTTAAAATTGTTTGATAACTCTCTTAAACCGGACACCTTACCCAACAAATCGTCTTTTGTTCTGACATAGGGGATAACCACTGTGCTGTACCCCCACTGATCAAAAGTCTGCTGTATTTTTTCAATAATCGGGGCAAAATCATCTGCTTCCCCAAGGGGTACATTGCCCCAGCCTCCTGGATTAAAAATGATGATAACATCGCTGTTTTGAGACAGCGCTAAAGCTTCCTGCGGCTGGAAATTATTCGGCATGACTTCCGGTCCAAAAAGTATGAATAAACCGATAAAAATTACGAAAAGATAAATAAATTTCTTCATCTTTTTCTCTTTTTATGGAATCTTTTTTCCAAAACTTCTATAAATTCCAATAAAACATCATCGTCAAAAAATTCTCTTGCCCACAACCACCAAGGAGCCAAGGGAGGATTTTTGTACTTTTCCCAGTATTCATAAGCCTGTAAAAAGTTTTCCATTCTGTCTGCCTGATGGAAAAATCTTCCTTCCGGAGTCAATTTTTTTTCGTAATCCAACCAGATATTCCTTATCTCGTTTTTCAAATCGGCTGGCAATTTTGCGATAAGTTTTTCCAATCCTTTTTTCTCTCTCTTATATTTGCCAGCAGCAATCTTTTCCTTTTCAGCATCTGAGAATCTCGGCCAGGTTTTCATCAACTTTTTAAGCTGTTTTTTGTTCTTCGGCAAGATTGAGTCGTATGGAGTTGTGTCTCCAGCATATATTTCGCACAAATCATGGACAAGAGCAATTTTTATAAGCTTTTCCATATTAATGCCCTTTTTCTTCCTGCCCAAAATCCATCCTAATATGGCTGCGCGAAAAATATGCTCGGCAATGCTTTCCGGGTTTTTAATCTGGTTTATCACCCACCCTTTTCTATCTTTTCTCTTTAATTTGCCAACTTTAATTAAAAAATTGAGTACGTCTTTCATACTAATTAAATTTATCATATTCCAGCTAAATAAAAAAGAGAGTCAAAACCCTCTCAAAACCAAAATGAGACAAAATTCTATCAGCTAATTCTGTATTTTATCTTCTTAATCTTGTAAGTTGTATGAATTGGAGAAGAAACAACAACCGCTTCTCCGGCCTTGTGCCCCAAAAGAGCTATGCCAACAGGTGATTCATTGGAAATTTTGCCGGTAGAAGGATTGGCTTCCAGAGATCCGACAAGAGTGAATTCATCAGTCTGCCCGCCAACTTCAACTGAAATGGTCGCTCCCAAATCAACAATATTTTGCTTTTCTTTGCGGGGAGATTTGATTAAAGTAGCGTTCTTAATAATGCTGTCTATCTCTAATATCCTCGACTCCAGAAAACTGACATCTTCCTGGAAAACAAGATATTCGGGATTCAAATCTTCGGACTGCAAAACCTTAGGAGATTCTCCTCTGGTTTTAGCAAGCTTAAGCTCTTTTAAGCTCTTGTATTCATTCTTTATCTTTTTCAGTCCTTCTTTGGTTAGATAAAACTTTTTTTCTTCTGGCATCGAAGTAAATAATTAATTGTTTACGAGATGAGAGATGAATTTTAATTCATCGAACATCGAAATAAATTAATTCATTGAACATGTTTTTAAAAACCCCTCTTGGTTGAGAGGGGAGGTAGTTTTAAGTTAAGTTATTTACTAATAATCCCCTCTCAGCAGTTAATTTTTCCAAAGGCCAAAACAATGGTAGTAGAGACCTTTTTTAAAATTGACCAAACTTTATAGGGATTATGTGTCATGATTTTTCTTTATCGAATACTATCTCTTTTAATCATAGGAGATTCAGAATTCTTGTCAACCCCTGGCCCCTGTCCTATATGTCCTACTTAGAATAATGTTTTTTGCTTCAATAATTTCTTGCTTTCACCCTGATCAAAAATCCTGATCTTGCCGAAAACTCCGTCATATCCTGGCTCTTTGTTTACCCTCCCCTCTCTTACTCTTAATATTCCTTCTGCAATCTCAGGCAAAGCAGCTGATTTCAGCCTTTCTGGCGAAGTATTGAGAAGAATCTCAAATTCAGAGCCGAATTCCTCAATCAGGCTTTGGTATGTTTTTTCTACTTGTTTGCTAGCTACGGTCATACCCAAGGTATCAGCAACAATTTCTACTAGGGGAACTAAACTTTTAAAAGGTATTGCATTTTCCGGCTCAAATCCTTCTTTTTTATCAGACAACGCATCAACCCTGTTTAAAACTCCGACGGTTAACGGCTTGCCGCAAACCGGACAGATACCGTTGTATTTTTTGGTTTCTGTGGGAGATAATCTGACCTCGCAGTTCCGGTGTCCGTCAAAATGATATTTGCCTTCTTCCGGAAAAAACTCAATAGTGTATAAAAACTTCTTTGGATCTTTGGTTTTAATCGCTTCGACAATTGATTGATAGCTTAACTCTGTATCAAAAACATTGGCTTCCCTGCCTATCTTCCTTGGACTATGCGCATCGCTGTTTGAGATAAGGGCTGTTTTTCGGCCGTCTGGCATACGCCAAAGCATGTCTGGAGAAGCGCTCAAACCTGTTTCCATTGCATAAATGTATTTTGATAAATCTTCAAAACATTCTTCAATTGAATCAAATCCTGATTTTGAACCGAAAATGGCGAACCATGGGGTCATGCAATTATGAACCGCAGCAAACTCACTAAGATAAGAATTGTCTCCTTCAACTTCTAAATTATAAACTTTACCTTTATACTTTTTAACTTTAATGTCTAATACTGGTAAATAAATATTTTTCTTGTCTATCCAGCAATGCCTTCGTTCTAATTTATAATTGAATTTTTTGAATTCAAGAGTTTTTAGCAATCCAAACAAATCTTCAAAAAATGATAATTGCCTAAATATAAATGAAGAATGTTGGGCTTTAATAATCCTATTTTCCTTTTTATATAAATGAGCATATTTTTTATTAAATACTTCTTTGGTTTGTTCATAAATAGAAGGAATAATTCCTAGTCGAAGCAGAATAATCTTCATTTGATTCATGAGTTCCCTAGAAGAAGTAACGCCACCATCGCCTCGCCACCATCCCCTAAAAACCTCTACTTGTTTTTCCAATGGTAAATTTAACATCCAAGAAGGCAAACACTTGGTATAAGCTTTTCTAAACTCAGTACTATTATAAAAAATCTGGCTAAAAACTTTTGCTAAAATTTTTGAGAAATAGATAATTTCCACAGCATTTACATCTTTCCTTCTATACAAACGAGGTGAAGAAAGGCCAAAAACTTTCTTCATCAATAATTTTACATCCTTAATATATTTATTCTCATTATAATGAAAACAAAACGAAACCGAATCTCTATTATCTGCATAACCCTCCGAAAGATAATATCCTACTAATCTACAAAATTCTTTATCTATCTTTATTACATTGTTTAATTTCTTGTCAACTCTTCCTTTAGTACAACTTATTTTATCTTGATAAACTTTAAATAATTTTCCAGAAAGATAACTATTAAGTTTAATCTCTTCTATGTTTTTTGTAATATTATTGAACCTTGGAAAAATAAGGATATCGCCCTTTTTTACTTCTTTCGCTTGGACCCATTGCGGTTTATATTCTTTAAAATAGGGATGTTTGCACCCTCTACTTTTGTGATAAGAACAATTTGGCTTACAGATAGTATGTGAACAATTTTTACAGTCCTTATAACTTTTAATTATATAGAATGGATGCTCTTTCGTTGTTTTCAGGCCAATTCTAAAATTATACGGTCTTATATTATAAACTGGTCCCTTATAAGGTCTAGTATAGATTTGTTTAACTTTCTTCAATCTTCCTTGGTGAGTATAAACTTTATCACCAACAGAAATATCTTTTATCGGTTTAACCCCAAGATTGCTATGTAAAAAAGTATCAGGCGGTAAACAATGAGCAGGTATAACTAAGCAGTCTTCTGAAGCGCTTAAAACAATCTTTGCCAATTCTTTGGCATCCAGTCCCAGAATCGGCCTGCCGTCTGATTTTAAATTGCCGATCCAGCCCAACTGAACGTTAATCTTTTCTACTGCCTCAAAAGAAGGAGCTAAGATCAAAATATGAATTTTCCTGACTCTGTTGTTAGTCAAAGAGGATAAATCCTCTTTTTCACCCTTCGCTGCGGCTCGGGTTTTAGAATAAATGCAGCTTATTTCATTGGTCAGGATAAAACGCGTACCGTTATCCTGTTTTTTCATTTTAAAAAGCCCGAGTTCTGCGGGCTCTAATTTATCTTTTAAAGATTTAAACCACTCCGGATGGCTGAAGTCGCCAGTCCCTAAAACCTTAATGCCCTTGATCTTCGCCCACTTATCAAGATTTTCCAAATCCATGTCCCTAGAAGTGGCTCTCGAATATTTGCTGTGAATGTGAAAATCCGCTATGAACTTCATCCCAATAAAGCTGCCCAAAATAGGCATCCGAAAACTAGACGGAAAAATAGCTTCCAGTATGTTTTATCTATAGCCTGAAAACCTTGTATCCTTCGTGGACTCTCTGAGGAACCTTAATTCCCACAGAATTGCCTCTGCTGGCTTCCCTGACTTTCTGGTGGTCCACTTCCATGGAATCGACCTTATGTTCAAAATCAGTGTCTCCGCCGACTATCCTGATAGTGTCTCCTATCCTTAATCTGTCTGAAACCTCAATCACCGCTACTCCGATGTGGCCGAAAAAGTGGGTAATTCTGCCTATTAATTTTCCTTCTCTTTTTTCGTCTGCCATATTTTTAAAATGTATTTATATATATGCGACCTTTAAAAGCTATTTAGCTTTGTATTTTGGATTTGATTTTTTCTCTCTTTTTATCAAGGCAATGACTTCTTCAACCAGTTTCTTAGGATCTTCATCATAAACAATCTTTGCCACTTTTCGGTGGGGACCGGTAATAATTGACCTTATCTTATCAGCTGTTCCGCCTGTTCCCTCTAAAATGCCTATCGGCTTTTGGATTTCAAAAGCAGTGGTAAATTCGTGCAACGTGCCCATTCTGCCGCAGATGATGATTACTGCATCTGCTGACTTTGTCATAAGAGTGTCTCTGCCCACGTAATCTGCTCCGGTGTAGATCATAACGTCAAAAGGCTCTAAAGGCAGCTTGTAGGTTTTCAAATGGGCGGCTTCTGAAGTGGCCGGCGAAAAGCCAACGTTAAACCCGCCAGCTTTCTTGCAACCCAAAGCAGCAAAGTAAGGAACACCGGTAGTGGCTCCGGTAACAAGTACGCACTTTTTTTTGGCGATTTCCCGGCCAACCTCTTCAGACACTTTTCTAATATTTCTGCAGCAATGGCTGGTTCTGGCCGCGCCCGAAACAACGATTTTGTAATTCATACCCGGTTAGTAGAAATTCGACTAAACTTTGTTTATTATCACTGCTCCGGCAGTGATCGAATTTTCACTACCGGGCATAAGCTATTCTTATTTTAACACAACTCTTTAAATTAAAAAATCCCACACAAGCCGGATTCTTTACCCCGTTAGAGAATTAGATGTCAAATAATTTATCATTGGTTATTTTAAACTAAAACCCGCCAGAGGTTCTCTAACGGGGTTTAATAAGGGGGAATAGCTCTTGGCGAACTTGATTATTTACCCGAGTCTAAATGGACATTGTTAGGCAGCTGCTGTTATCTCCTTCATCAAAAACTATTTGTCCTTTTGGGCAAAAAACCCGCACCCCCTCACTTTTAATTTTAATTGAGTGGTGTTTTTTGTCAAGATTTTGTTGATTTGCTCGTCTGGGGCTATGGGACGATGTTAGAACCTATTGGCAAAATAAAAAAGGCCGCTGGGCAAACCATACGGCTCTTTTTGATTTTCTGTATCGCGCAAGCGTATTCAATTATTGCTGTTACACCTACACGGCAATACATTCAACGATGGCATGATGCCATAAGCTTCTGGGTTTAGCGTGCCGTGACATTTAGAGCAGAATTTTGCTCCGCAACTGTTACATTCATGGTCATCAACCTCGCCGGTACGACAAACAGGACAACTTCCTTCACAACCACAATCTGACATAATACCCTCCTTTTAGGTCTTAGGAAAAATCTTCACCGCCACACTCTTTACACCCTGGTCCGTCCAATGCTGTACGTGAACCGCAAAAAGGACAAAATGCATTCCATAATGGTCCGCCCTCAAATAATAAACTATCTCCAGGAATTGGCACTCCCTGAAAGCAATGAGGCCCATTATGTTCCTTTTTGAGAACGCACAACTTTTCTCCACTTGCAAGACCGCATCTCTCAATATTTGTCGAAACTGCCATAACTTATTACCTCCCTAACAAAGTGTACTATATTCCAAAATTATCAAATTCCATAAAAAAATCAAGTCCTCTTTCAAAAAACCGCCCTCTGTGCGAAGCGGCGGATATCGACTCGTTCTAGCGGATAATTTTAGAACCAAACTACTTCTCCGCAATTAAAAAGTGGTGATAAGTAGGGTATTTTAACGTATCTATTCCGTATATCTTTTTTATCTGTTTTACTTCTTCTTTTGTTTTATTAATAACTTTTTTAACTTTATATTTTTTAAATTCTACCTCCTTCATTATTTTATTTATAGTTTCTTTAGTATGAAAACATTGCCATTGGCCAGAATCAAAAACTCTAAATTCTTTCTTATCAAATCGAGGTTTCGTATTATAAATCTTCATTAATTCTATAACTGCTTCAAAAGAAGGTAAAAAAGCCACAAATCTGCCCTTAGGTTTCAATACTCTATATACCTCTTTAACTATTCTATAAACCTCTTTTCTTTTTTCGGGAAGAATTGAATTAACGGATACTACTGTATCAAAAGTACCCTTACTAAATGGAAGATTTCTGCTATCAGCAAGTTTATATTCTAAATTCGGATGGGAAAATAAATGAACAGCTACTTCCAACATTTTTTTACTAAAATCTGTAGCTGTTACTTTATTCTTTTGTCTTATCAACTCTCTATTCAAATAAGGCACTGAGCCTGTTCCTAAATTCAAAACCCTGCCTTTCTTTATTACTGCTAAGATTTGTTTTTTCCTTTGAGGTACTTTCGTCAACGAAAGTACCTCTTCTTCATACTTATTGGCGAATTTGTCCCAAATTTTTTTTGACATAGATAAAAATTAATACCTTTTTATTATTTTACCAAAAAACCGCCTGACTGGCGATTTTATTTGTGCCCCCAGCAGGAATTTCACCCCGCACCTTTTTAATGTGTCCCCACTCCGATTCGAACGGAGATTATAACCTCCGGAGGATTATGCTTTATCCATTAAGCTATGGGGACATAAAGGTGCGGGGCAGGCCTGCATTTTAAGTTCCGGAAACTCATGTTCTATCCATTAAACTATAGGGGCTTTTTAGTGATTATATAAATATTACCCTCTTTAGATTTTTTATTTCTAAAACCGCCTATTTTCTTTGTTTTTAAACCCGACTGTTCAGCTAATTCTTTTAGTTCGCTTTTCGTAAAAAAGTGAACGTAGCGCAAGAGAATATTGCGCCAAGGAATGAAAAAATCTTTAAAATCGAGCTTTGATTTTCCTAAAATTTTTAAGACAAAACATTTTAAAAAATTTAAAAATCTTTTGTACCGACCGGTTAGAATCATATCAATCGGATTTAAGTTCCAAACAGTTAAAATTAACGTTCCTTTGGGCTTCATGATTCTTTTTATCTCTTCTAAAAATTTGAGGCGCAATTCTTTAGATGGAATATGATGCAATACGGCAATACATAAAACTCTATCGAAAAGATTATCCGGAAATGGTAAATTAAAAGCAGACGAAACTAGAAAATTACCGTTAGGATACTTGTTTTTCGCAATTTCAATTAATCTTTCTGAAAAATCTATTCCAGTATAGTCAACTTTTTTGTCGTTAAATATTTCAAAAAATCTCCCATTTCCACAACCTAGATCTAAAACTTTATCTCCGACAAAAATGTGTCGCAAGAACCATTCTTTCTCTTTAAGAGGAACGAAACTTCTAGTCTTTGACCAGTCCTCAGCAATCAAGTTATAATCTTCCTTAGTTTTATTTAATAAATATTGAGCAAAATCTTTATCCATGGATTATAAAGAATTAATAATCAGAGAAATTATTAAAAATCGGGTAAAAAACCGAAATGATTTAGCTAAAATCAAGAGAAAAGCTGCCAAAAACCACAAAATCCCTTGTCCAGATAACATTTCTCTATTAAAAACTTACCACGAATTAACTAAAAAGAAAAAGATAAAAAAATCACCACTTTTGGAGTTTTTATTAATAACAAGGCCGATTCGTTCTTTATCCGGTATAGTTAACATTTCAGTTCTCACCAAACCCTACCCTTGTCCTGGCAAATGCCTTTATTGCCCACAAGAAGTAAATATCCCCAAAAGCTATGTTTCAGGGGAACCAGCCGTAGAAAGAGCTAAAAAACTGCATTATGACCCGTATTTACAAACAAAATTAAGAATTGAGATGCTGGAAAACGAAGGACATCCCACTGATAAAATCGAACTGAGAATTGTCGGTGGCACCTGGTCTTTCTACCCTAAAAAATACCAGGAATGGTTTGTCAAAAGATGCTTTGACGCCTGTAATAAAAGAAAAAACAAAACCTTAAAAGAGGCTCAAACAATCAATGAAAAAGCAAAACACAGAATAGTCGGATTGTCCATCGAAACAAGGCCGGATTTCATAAACGAAAAGGAAATCACACATTTAAGAGACTTAGGAGCAACAATGGTTGAATTAGGAGTGCAAACGATTTATAACGACATTCTCGACATAAACCTAAGAGGACACAAAGTAAAAGAAACAATTTCAGCAACAAAGCTTTTAAAAGACGCTGGTTTTAAGGTTCTTTACCAGATAATGCCCAATCTACCAGGTTCCAACATCAAAAAAGACGAAGCAATGTTCAAAGAATTATTCAAAAACCAAGATTTTCAGCCAGATCTCTTAAAGATATATCCTTGCGCACTTTTAAAAGAAGCTCCTCTATATAAATTATGGAAAAAGAAAAAATATAAGCCATATACAGAAAAACAACTAATAAATCTAATTAAAACAATAAAAAAGAAAATCCCTTCATATATAAGAATTCAAAGGATAAGCAGGGATATTCCTTCTTCGCGCATTATCGCTGGTCCGGCCAAAATCTCTAATATCCGCCAGATTCTAAAAAACCAAAATCTACACTGTAAATGCATAAGATGCAGGGAAGTAAGAGATAACTACAAAACAAAAGAAAAATTGTATTTATTCAAAAAAGAATATAAAGCTTCCAAGGGCAAAGAAATATTTCTGAGCTTTGAAAACAAAAATAGAACAAAGCTTCACAGTTTACTCCGTTTAAGGAAAACTTCAGAAAACAAAGCAATTATCCGCGAAGTCCACACTTTCGGGCAACAAATACCGATAAGCGAACGTCAAAGCTCAATATCCCCCCAGCACCATGGACTGGGCAAGAAACTAATTAAAGAAGCTGAAAGAATTACCAAAAAAGAACTCAATTTAAAAAAAATCAGCGTTATTGCCGCTGTCGGAGCAAGAAACTATTTCAAAAAATCAGGGTATAAGCTGGAAAACACTTATATGGTTAAGATTCTTTAACCCTACGTTCTTCAGCTTTCTTCGTGCTTTTATATATAAACCTGCTAGGCGTCCGGTAAGCCAATTTCCCTCTTTTCGCTCTTTTTGATGAATAATTCTTCATTTTTTTGCTTTACAAGACTTTTGTACAGTTCATCAATCAATCTTTCATGCTCTTTCGAACTTAAACTATCCCGGCGAATCCGGGCTTTTTCAAAACGAATATATTTGCACAGTGATTTTGGCAGTTTCTTTTTCATGAAATATATAAGATTATTCCCCTTTATTATTTTTCTTTTTATTTAACAACTCGAATTCTTCCCTGACTATCTGCCTGTCATCCCAGGCTATTTTCTCGTCTCTAGCCACGCACATCCACGGTTCGCAGCCTTTACCGGTAATTACTACTGTATCACCTTCTTTAGCTAATTTCAAAGATTTCTTAATCGCTTTCCTGCGATCTAAAACTTTAAAAACTTTTGATTTTTGCTTTTTGGATTTTGAACTTGCAATGCCGGAAAAAACTTCTTCCAAAATTTTCTTCGGATCTTCATCATACGGGTCTTCATCAGTCAGAATAATCTCGTCGCAGTACTTGGCGGCAATTTCTCCCATTTTCGGCCTCTTCCATTTATCCCTACCTCCGCCAGCTGAACCGAGAAGACAGATTAATCTTTTTCCTTTTAATGACTGGTAAACTTTTTCGAGAGCATCGGGAGTATGAGCATAGTCAACAATAACTTTGAAAGGGTCATCAATAACAATTTCCATTCTGCCTGGCATTTTTTCAATCTTTTCTAAAATTGCTTTGCAGGAGGGCAAATTAATTTCTTCTGATAATCCTACGCAAATAGCTGCCAAAGCGTTAAAAAGATTAAACTGCCCCAATAATTTCAAATCAACTCTAACATCTTTAATTTCTTTTAAAATTTTTGCTTTTTTATCAATAAGCTTTATCTCCTGTTTTTTGTTTTTGATCCCGTAAAGATATTTTTTCTCGGCAGGAAATGTTAAAAAATAGTCTTTATTCTCATCATCTGAATTAATAATATGTATTTTTCTAACGGCTTTGAAAAGCTGTCCCTTGGTTCTGCGATAATTTTCAAAACTGCCGTGCCTTTCAATGTGTTCTGGCGCCAAATTGGTAAAAACCGCTGTCTTAAAATCAATAAACTTATGGCGATGCTGCAAAATACCTTCTGAGGTTACCTCCAATATCGCGTATTTGCAGCCGTAATCCAACGCCTCCCTTAAAAATCTCTGGATTTGAAAACGGCCTGGCATTGTCATTTTCAACATGTTAGGCCTTTCATTGCTGTTTATCTTAAACCTTATCGAGGAAAGGGAAGCGGTTTTATGGCCGGCTTCTTGGAAAATGCGATGGCAAAAATCAACAACCGTTGATTTGCCCTTAGTACCGGTTATGCCGATAATCGTCATTTTCTTCCCAGGAAAGCGATATAAAAGAGCACCCAAAAAAGCGAGTAAAAAATGATACCAGTCAATTAAAAAAGAAGGTGTAATTTTTTTGATCAATTCCTTCATAATTTTCTTCTCTTCATATTCTAGACAAATTATCTCCAAAATAAAAGGGGCGAACTAAAATGTAAGCAGCTTGAAAATAAAGATAATTTAAGATAAAAATAAGCAGGATGTTCACCCCGTTTAGAAATTTTAACTGAATGGGGTTATACTGAAATACTATGCGCCAAAAATTTCTAACGGGGTTTAAAATTGTCTCAAAATTCAAACCGACCGGCGATCAGCCGGAAGCAATAAAGAAATTGGTAAAAAACTTAAAAACTGGCATAAAACACCAGGTGCTTTTGGGTGTTACTGGCTCTGGCAAAACCTTTACCATGGCCAAAGCAATTGAAAAGATCCAAAAGCCGGTATTAATTATTTCACATAATAAAACATTGGCTGCCCAATTATATCAGGAATTCAAAGAATTCTTCCCGAAAAACGCTGTCCATTACTTTGTTTCGTATTACGACTATTATCAGCCAGAAGCCTATATTCCACAAACAGATACATACATTGAAAAAGACGCCAAAATTAACAAAGAAATAGACAGACTAAGGCATGCAGCTGTCCAAGATCTGTTATCAAGAAAAGACATCATTATTATTGCTTCGGTTTCCTGTATTTATAACATCGGTTCGCCAGAAGACTACCAGCAGGTTTCCTTAGAAATAAAAACAGGCCAAAAATCAAAAAGAAAAGATCTGCTTTCCTGCTTAACCTCTCTCCAATACCAAAGAAATGATATTGATTTTAAACCAGGCACTTTCAGAATTAGAGGCAACATAATCGAAATCTATTCTGTAACCGGAGAAGAAATCATACAGATTGAGCTTTCAGGCGACAGAATTGAAAGTATAAAAAGCAAGAATAACATTATTGATTCCAAGTATAAAAACATTAATTCTTTTAAATTGTTCCCTGCTCATTTCTGGGTTACTCCCCAGGAAAAGCTGAATATCGCCATTGAAAACATAAGATTAGAATTGCAGGAACAATTAAAAAAACTAAAAAAGCAGAAAAAATTAGTTGAATGGCAAAAACTAAATCAAAGGACAAATTACGACCTGGAAATGATGAAAGAAACCGGCTTTTGCCACGGCATTGAAAATTATTCCAGCCATTTGGAATTTAGAAAACCAGGATCCCCTCCTTATGCTTTAATTAATTACTATCCGAAAGACTTCTTGGTTTTTATTGACGAATCCCATATAACTATCTCACAGCTTCGAGCAATGGCTGTTCAAGACAGAATAAGGAAAAAAACTTTAATTGATTACGGATTCAGATTACCTTCAGCCATCGACAATCGGCCATTAAAATTCGCCGAATTCGAAAAAAGTATTAATCGAACAGTCTATGTTTCAGCTACGCCAGGAGAATATGAGAATTTAAAAATAAGGAACGATAAATCAAAACTGCTGGTTGAACAGCTGGTCAGGCCAACAGGACTATTAGAACCCTCAATTGAAATAAAACCGACCAAAAATCAGGTAAAAGACTTAATCGAAGAAATAAAAAAAAGAATAACAAAAAAGCAAAGAGTTTTGGTTTTAACCCTTACCAAAAGGCTGGCTGAAGCTGTTTCTGCTTATTTGACTGAAGAAGGAATTAAATCTAAATGGCTACATTCGGAAATTAAAACCATGGAAAGGCCAGAGATTCTTAAAAACCTGAGAGAAGGAAAATACGACGTTCTGGTCGGTATTAATCTTTTAAGAGAAGGATTGGATTTGCCGGAAGTATCCTTAATCGCCATTTTAGACGCTGACAAAGAAGGCTTTTTAAGGTCAGAAACTACTTTAATCCAGACAATGGGAAGAGCTGCCCGCCATTCTGAAGGACATGTTATTCTTTATGCCGATAAAATTACCGGCTCCATGGCTAGAGCCATCAAAGAAATCGAAAGAAGGAGAAAAATCCAGGAAAATTACAATGAAAAACACAAAATAACCCCCGAAGCAATCGTTAAAGCAATCAGAGACTGGCCATTCAATAAAAAAGAAGATACTGCTGTGGAATTCGGCCCGATCAGAGACATCAAGCTTTTGGAAAAAGAAATGAAAACAGCTGCTAATAACCTGGATTTTGAAAAAGCAGCTGAAATTCGCGACCTAATTAAAAAGCTGCGAAAATGAAAAATCCCCCTTTTCGGGGGATTTTTTAATAAATTAAAATTTCTTTTCCCTGCTAAAAAACGATTTCAATCTCTGCCAAAACGATTTCGGCTTCTTCGTTTGAGATCTTTCTATTTCTTCCTGCACTTCCGCCATTCCGCTGGAAGCGTGGTACTCTTTCCACTTTTTGTAATCTTCTTTTTTTTGTTCTTCCGTACGCTTGTCTGATCCTGCTTCTTTTTCTGCCTTTTCTATTTCTTCCTGCACTTCTGCAAGAGGTCCAAAATGCTCTTTCCATTGTTTTATATTTTCTTCAGGTGACGCCTTTGCCTCAACCGGACTTTGCGTTCCACCTAGCTTCTTTTCAACCTGCGCCATTAAAAACTTAATAAACGGAGTTTCTGTCGGAAATCTCCACTGTGTTTTGAATTCTATTTTCTCTTTTTTATTTTTAGTGGCTGCTCCGTTTTTGTCTATAAAATTCTTATCGCCATCTACCAGCCAGGCCTTGCTGTTGAAAGCGTCGTATTTTACTTTCCAGCCAAGCTTTGCCAGATAACTATCTCTAATTGCTTCATGATTATATTTTTTCCCTGGGACATCTCCAATGCTTTCTTTAAATTCTTCAAATTGGTTTCTATGCTTTCCGTCTAGGGCCTCTCCATACGTTGCCTTAAGCTGCTCTTTGATTTCCTTGAGTTTATTGGTTTTCTCGGTTTTCTGTTCAGCAAGAGTTGGTTCTTGGGTTCTTTTTTCGGCCGCCAAAAAATCATTCACTTCCTTTCTCCAGCCCATTGATCTACGCATTTCATTAATCTCATCTTCCGCCAATCCTTTTTCTAAATAGCGTCTAGCCAACATTGACTCAGCTTTTTTGAACTCTTCGTTTTTTGGACGCTTCTTTCCCCATTCTTGAGAAGAAAACTTTTGTTCTATTTTTTTCTTTATAGTCTCCACTCCTGCTTCAGCTATTTTTAACTTTGCTTCAATTGTTTTAACTGCAGCTTCTTCCATGTGAAGTCTTTTCTCAATACCTGCATCTGGTTTTTTTACTGCAGCCAATCTTCTTCTAAGATATTCAATTTTCTCTTTACCTATCCTTATTCTTTCTTTATAAAATGAGATGTCTTCCTTTTTGGGGGCATGTAATTCAATTTTTTCTTTGGTTTCAGTCTTCTGTTCTTTTTTTTCTTCGGCTGGACTAGCCTTGGTAATTGTCTCCGCCTTCTGGGATTTAACTGCTTTTTTTGTACCAATACTTTTTTCAGGTTTTCTGTCGGGTTTAGGTTCTTCAACAGCACTTTTCTCTTTATAGCCATTCTTTTTGAGGTCCGCTATTTCTTTTGGACCTAAACTAGAAGCGTCTACTTCTACCCCTTCTTTGCTAAATATTCTTTTATCCCCTGGTTGCTTTCGTTCCACTTGTTCTGTTGTAGAAATATTATCAGGGGATTCATCTCCTGGTGTTATTTTTTTCTTTCTTTTTTCTTCCTCTACTTTTTTCCTTTTTCCAATTGGTTCTTCCTCTGTTGGGTCTGGCCTATTTTTTATTCTTTCTCCCATATTTTTAAAAATTTAATGATTATTAATATAATTTCTCTGTTGAATTATACCAAAATTAATTGATTTTGTCAATATATTAGAAAAACCCTTCCTGCATTCTTTTTGAAAGCTCGTCTTCCACGACAGACAAATCTCTTCCATATTTTACCCTGGATAACTCTTTAATCAATTCTGCCACTTTTTCGTTTGATTGGCTAGGAGGAAAAGTAACAATATTGAAAGGATTGGAAGTTTCTCCGCCAATCAATAGCCTGATAGCGGCATTGCGGTTATCAATATTAACCAGATCATTCTCATCGAAAACCGGCTCAAACTGAGTAACCAAGTATTTGGCGTCTTCCGGTCCCACTCTGAAGCAGATAATGGAGCCGACATTGCCGAAAATCGCCTTTCTAGTGTCCTCGTCAATCTGGCCGATAAACTGGTGGGCCAAAACCATGGCCAGCTTGTATTTTCTTGCTTCAGCCAAAGCAGAAGCAATACTGCCAGTAGTGACGTTATGAAACTCGTCTATATACAGATAAAAAGGCTTTCTTTTCTCTTCTTTCAAATCAGCTCTGGACATGGCAGCAATAAGTATTTTGCCGACGATAATCATACCCAATAAGTACGAATTAATGTCTCCTAATTTTCCCTTGGAAAGATTAACGATAAGAATCTTGCCCTGGTCCATAATTTCTCTGAAGTTTATTGATGATTGCTGCTGGGAAATAATAGGACGAACAAGGTCATTGGCCGTAAAAACGTTCATTTTACTGGTAATGTAAGGCACCATATTCACCAAGGCTGCCTCGCCCCCTGCTTTTTCCGCTTCCTGCTCCCAGAAATTCTTGACCACTATATTCTTGCAACGGGACAGTTTGTACTTTCTGAAATTGGTATCAGCTAAAACCCTTGGCACCTCGATTAAAGTGGTGCCTGAATCCGGATCTTCCATAACCAGTAAAAGAGCATTTCTCATATACTGCTCGAATATAGGACCGCCAAACCCCTGGGCTTTCATATTATATAACTTTTCAAAAATCTCCAGAATTTCATTGACAACGAACGTTTTTGATTCCGGGTAATTCCGGTCGTATTCAAGTATGTTAAGACCAAGAGGCTTGGCAACATCTCCCGGATTAAAATAAATTACGTCTTCTGCCCTAGAAGCAGGAATTAGGCCTAAAACGCGCTCAGCTAAATCCCCGTGGGGATCAATCAGGGCTACTCCCTGACCGCCTTCAATATCCTGCCTAAGCATTTCCTGAATTAATACGGATTTACCCGTACCTGTCTGACCGACAATGTAAAAATGCCTTTGTCTGTCTTCGTCTGTACCCCTTACTATTCTTTCCTCTGCCCGGAAAGCGCTCTTTCCGATATTTATTCCTTGCTCTGGAAGGTTGACCGGAGGCGCTACCTGCTTCATTTTAATCCATTTGATATTCGGAGTATGAAGGCTTGAAGCAGGCAAATGAAAAATCGTCGCCAACTCTCCGGAAGAAAAAACCATGGCTTCGCTCTCATTGAAAAGCCTGAAAGAAAATTTATAAAAAAGCTTTTTCAATTCTCTTTTAGCTGCGTGCTTGAATTTAAACTGATTTAAAAGAGGGGCGTTGAATTGTTCAAAAGAACTTTCTATTTCTCCGAGCATGCTTTTAGCCCTTATCTCATTTTCGGCTGAAACTAAAATCCTTAAATTGACGTCAAATAAAGACTGGGAAGCTTTTGTTGAAATTGAAGCAATGGCTTCCTGCTGGGCCGGACCTATCTCCGTTCTATTAAAGGCATCTTCCGGTTTTTTATCGTTTTTCGGAGCAAAAGTTTTACTCATGTCAGCAAAAAATCCAGATTTTTTAGCCTCAGCCATAGCTGTATCGAAGTTTTTTCCCGATTGCAAAGATTGTACCGCTTCAAAAGCCTGCTTTTTGATTGATTTTTTACTCGACCTGAAAAGAATCTGGACAGCCGCTCCCTCCCCTTCTTTCTTTAATTTGGTAAGCGTACTGGTTATTGATGACAAAGGATCAACCTGGAAGTCCTTGTAGCTTTTAATCGGCAAAATGGCTAAATTGCTCAAAGAAGCTTTGCTGCCGACAGAAGCGCCCTCCGGATTAAAAATATTGTAATCTTCAATCGACTGGACCTGGGCTCTCGGCCAAAAACCGAGAATCTGCTTTTCCATTATTTGGGAAAACTTGCGCGGGCAGGCAACATAAAAGAATATTTCTTCTTTGGCGTGATGAACGGCAATTTCAAAAACGAAATATGGGTTGCCGAACAAAAAACGGGAGAATGCATTTTCCTCCCGAATGCCTGCCAAAGATGAAAAAAACTGTTCGCCGAGTTTTAAATAATCCTGCAAAGGCATCTCTTTTTCTTTGTCTATTTTCCCCTCATAAGGCAAGGTAATCAAAAATAAAGAAAGATTCATGCCCTGATTAAGGAAAAATCTTTCCCTTTTTCTGCCGAGCAAAGAATTAAAAATCAAAAGTAGCACCAAGAAAGCGATTCCCGCCAAGATGAGAACTAAGATTTGCGGATTTAAAAATATTTCCATCTGTTTTAAACTAAATTTTTATCACGCCCTGGCTGACCATCATTTCATAATACTTATCAGCCAAAGTATCATGGAAACCATCAATAACAGCGGGGTTATCAATCCTTTTAGAAACTGAAACAGCTCCTTCTAATCCTTTTTCAAAAACTAAAGATACCAAAGCTTCTATCTGTTTTTCAAAAGAAAGCTTTATTATCTCCTTGACCTCGTCTCTACCCGACAAAGGAACGTCAGAAGGCGAAAGAGAATGTAATTCCCGTAGTTTCCCTTTAACATCTTCTTTAATAATTCTCTTCCTGAGTTCTGGCGCCTCATTACCAAGTTCAGTCTCTCTCTCTGAAACCCTTTCCCTTAGCCCCTCGATCTCAGGCAACTTTTCTCTGGAAACGTCAGGATTAAAATTGTATTCTTTTTCTGTCATTTTTTTATCTTATCACGTCAACAACGTAAAACAAAGCTTCAGATTTGCTTTTTTTATCCTTTTATATTATATTAAACCATTATGCCTATTATCAAATCAGCTAAAAAAGCTCTTCGCAAAAGCCAGAAAAGAAGAGCAATCAATGCCGCGAAAACTAGAAAACTAAAAAGCCTCTTAAAAGAGGTGAGGGTTTTGGTAGCAGAAAAGAAAATTGAAGAAGCGAAAAAGCTTCTACCGCAAATCTATAAAACTTTAGATAAAGCAGCTAAAACCAAACTGATTAAAAAGAATACTGCTTCCAGGAAAAAATCAAGAATCTCAAAATTGATCGCTAAATCCCGCTAAGGAATAAATCAAGAGCCACTTCTGAACCGATTTTGCCTGTCTTTATCGCCAAATCTGCCTCAAATAACTGCTGGTAGATTTTTTTTAATTCAGCAAAAGAAAACCTGGCTGCCTGCTGGTAGCTTTTTCTAACTACAAAAGGATGTAATTTCGTTGCCTTTGAAATAGCGTAATATGGCATGCCTTTTTCGATAAGCTCTTTTACCATCAAAAGATTTCTAAATTGGAAATTAATCATTGAAAGAAGATAAACAGGATTGTCGCCCTTCTCCAAATGCTCGTGGATTAACAATAAAGCCTGTTTTTTGTTTTTAGCAGCGATAGCGTCAATCGTTTTAAAAATATCGCTTTCAATCTTCGGCTTTACCAGTAACTCCACGTCTTCAACATTAATTCTTTTGCCTTTTTTAAAAGCAGCTAATTTCTTCACTTCATTGGATATCTGCCAAAGATCATTGCCGGCAAAATCAATGATTTTATCCAAGGCCTCCGGACTGATTTCCGCTTTTAACTTGGCAAACTCCTGTTTTATCCAGTTCTTCAGCTTTGCTCCCTCCAAAAATTGGAATTCCTGTACTTTAGCTTGTTTTTCCAGGGTTTTTAACAGCTTATCTCTTTCCAAAATCTTAACTTCCTCATAAAGCAAAATAATGTCTTTTGTATCAAGGAAAAAGCTGAGGCTCTCCAATAATTCTTCTTTGAAATCTTTATTGGAAAAAGAATTTGACAGAACTATCATCTTTTTTTCGTCAAACATTGAAGTTTGCTGTAATGCGTCTTTAAATTCTTCAAATTTCAAGTTTCCGGCGTCAAAATATATCAAACTCAATCCGCTTTTGTGGATTTTTTTATAACTATCAATAATCTCTTGCAATTTCTGGCGGCTGCTGTATGTATTTGGGCCGTAAAGCAAAATAATCATATTATTTCTGGTACTTGAGACAAAAATGGGCTGACCGGCTATTGATCTTCATTTTAGTGATTTGCCCGCCACAAGAAGAACACTTTTTCTTATGGTAAGCTTAAAGAATTTCATCTGAATAAATATTTCCGATACCAGCGATAATCTTCTGGTCCATTAATAATGGCTTTATCTTAGCATTCGGTCTTTTATTCAAAAGCGATTCAAAAGTCTTCAAATCCATTGTTAATGGCTCTGGACCAAACTCTTTTTCCATTATCTTACTTTCTTTCACGTTTTTAAACCAGCCGAATTTACGCAGGTCGTTAAAAACTAAGCGAGAACCGTCCTGAAAATTAAAAACCTTGCGGGTATGGCGCGAAGGTTCTCCGTTAAAAATCAATTGATCGGTCAGTTTCAAGTGAAAAATCAGGCTGCTGCCGTCTTTGAAATCAATTATTAAAAGCTTGGCCCTTCTCCGTACTTTAGTAATTTCCTTCCCTGATAATCTTTTGCCGACAATCTTGCGAGACAACTGAAGCCTGATGGTTTCTACTTCGGAGAGTTCGGGCATACTCTCCTATTTTAAAACATTCTTTATCTTTTCGATAATCTCGCCGGGAGTGAAATGCGCCTTGATCAAGAAATCATTCGCTCCCAGCTTTAATCCTTTTTCTATGTCTTCTTTCTGGCCAAGATTGGAAAGAATAATTACCGGAATCGAAGCTAGATTCTGGTCTGCTTTCATCTGGGTCAAAACCTCAAAACCGTCAATACCGGGCAGAATAAGGTCCAATAAAATCAAATCTGGATTTTCTTCCTTGATTTTTTTGATTCCGTCTTCCCCATCTACTGCTTGGGCTATGTCAAAACCTTCTTTAAGCAGTTTTTGGCTGATCAAATCCCTCAGGAATTTATCGTCTTCAATTATTAAAATTTTCTTTGCCATAAATTAACCGATTTGTTTTTTTATTTTATCAACTACTTCTTGCGGGTCAAAATCAGTCTTAATCAGCCAGTCTTTTGCTCCCAGCTTCTGGGCTCTGTCAATTTCCACGGGTTGTCCGGAATTTGAAATAATAATTACCGGAACATCCTTTAAGGTCGCATCTTGCTGCATTTCCTCCAATACTTCGAATCCTCCTTTTAAAGGCATGATGATATCCAGCAAAAGAAGGTCTGGCTTTTTCTCTTTTATTAACTTTAACCCTTCTTCACCGTTCCTGGCAACTAAAAGCTCATACCCTTCTTTGATTAATTTTTTTTCCAGAAGATTAAGAATAAGTTCCTCATCTTCCATGATTGCGATTTTTTGTGCCATATAATTTATTATACTACTTTATTTAATATGCTAAAACCTTTAATTTTCTTTCACCGGCAAAGTGAAGTGAAAGACGCTACCTTTGTTTAGTTCTGATTCAAACCAGATTTTGCCGCCGTGAGCTTCGATAATGTTTTTAGTGATGAAAAGTCCGAGCCCGGAGCCTTCTGTCTCCAGTCTTATCACGTTGGGCGCTCGGAAAAACTTGGTAAAAATCCTGTCCGTTTGGTCTTTCGGAACGCCTACGCCAGAATCCTTTACTGAAAGCTGCACTTCCTTTTTATCACTTTTAAGGTTGATACTTACCTCGCCGCCAGAAGGAGTATACCTTATGGAATTATTAAGAAGGTTTTCAATCGCCACTTTTATCTTTTCTTCATCCACCAAAACTTTAGGCATCTTACCAGCCGGTTTCTCAAAGCTGAATTTAATCTTTTTCTTTGCTATCTCTTCCTTATATGATTTTACCACAAATTGGACCATTCCCCCAATATCAGCCAAAACAGGATTGTAAAGATATCTTCCCTCTTCAATTCTGGTTACGTCCAGAAGATCATTGATCAAACTGATCATTCTCTCGTTGCTTACGTAAGATTTATCGATAAATTCCCTTTGTTCTTTGGTGATTTGGCCGAGGTCGCCGTCCAACAACATTCTTAATGTCCATTTTATGGCAGACAAAGGAGTTCTCAGCTGATGGGCAGCCAAAGAAACAAATTCCGTTTTCATCCTCTCTACTATCTTTTCGCGAGTGATATCATGCAAAATAATCAAAGTTTCAATTCTCTTCTCCCCGCTCATCATTAAAACAGAAGACACCTCTAAATTCAGATACTCTTTGATTATCAGTTCCTTCCTGAAAACTTCTTTTATCTCTTCGCCTAAAATTTCAGTCAAGGGAAGAAATTCCGGAAAAGAGATTAGCTCTGCCACTGAACAACCGATAACATCATTTTTTTTGACGCTAAAAAACTTTTCTGCCTGGAGATTAATCAGGGAAAGTTTTCCTTTTCCGTCAAAAACTAGCAGTCCGTCAGTAAAATTATTCACGATTGACAAGGTTTTATTTCTCTCTGTCTCAACTTCTTTCCTTGCTCCCTCAGTATCCTCAAGAATATTTAAAAGAGACTTTTGGGTATCGATCAGCTCATTCTCCTGCTTTTTGATATCGGTCAAATCAAAAAGACTGAAAAAATATCCGACAACGTCTCCTTCTTCCCCTTTTCGCAGCATAGTGGCAGCGCTGACCGAAACTTTTATTCCTGATTTTGTCGTAAGAGAAATCGCCTTTGCCTTGATGAATCCTTTGCCCAAAGTTTCTTTTACCAAATACTCAATTTCTTCTGCATTAAATATGTCTTCTATTGATTTGCCAATGCTTTCTTCTATCCCATAGCCAGTAATTTTCTCAAAAGCAGGATTAACTTCCAAAATAATCTTGGCCGGACTCAAAAGAAAAACCGGCAAAGGCAAAAAGTTAAAAAGATCTCTTATATAATTTTCTAAAGAGTCTAAATCCTCAAGTAGGGTAGAAATTTTCTCTGTTTCTTTGTTTTCTATTGCCATTTTATTAAAAATTTATGTTCTTTCCCTCCATTAAAAACGCATTCTATTTCTTCGCAAACTATCTTCTTGGAGGCTATTACCATCTTTAAAACTCCGGGCACCACCCCTTCAAAGCAGCGGCAATAAACCGGGTGGAGTCTGAAATCTTTTATAGTTATAATTGCGTACTTTTTCTTCAAATCGTACTCTTGGACTGCAGCCTGGCCGACAGTAAAATACTGCGACCAGGTTTTTGGAGTTTCTTTGGCGACTTTTTCAACTGAAGATAAATATTTCATTAGAAGCTTGATGACCCAAGAAAAATTCATTGCGTATTTACAAAGTTCTTTTATCTTTGCGTCCGACCAATCAAATGTTTTTTTGATTGCTAATAAAGAAAGGGCTCTCAAGCCTATCGGATAAAAGTCAAATTGACTTATCTTTTTATAATTGATCGGATATCCCAGTCCTTCTAATTCTTTTTCAATCATTGCCAACCCTTCTTTCCCTTTTTCTCTTAAAACAAATTCTGCATCGTTTTTAAAATGGATCCCCCTCGCCTCTCCTTTGGTTTCCATGATTTTTTGGGCAATCTCTTTCGTCAGTTCTACTGCCATTTTATTAAAAATTCATGGTATTTGCCTCCTCTAAAAGGACAGTCTGTCTCTTCAAAGTCTATACTCTGTGTTTTAATAAGCATTTTTAAAATTCCACAAAAATATCCGCCCAAATACGTACAGAAGATAGGATCCAAAGCCAAATCCTCTATTTTAACAATGGCGTATTTCTTTTCTTCGTTAAGTTCAGCCGGCAGCAATTTACTGATTGTATAATGCTTGTCCCAAATCTTCGGGGCTTCTTTTAAAAACACCCTTTGGGTGGAAAAAAAGTATTTGATGAAAAGTTTGATTATTAAAGAGACCTTTGTGGCAAAAACGCCAATACTTTTTATTTTCTCATCGTCAAAATTAAAAACTTCTTTTATCGCTAACAAAGAAATAATTCTTAATCCAATAGGGTAAAAATTCATGACTTTGACTTCCTTGTATTTGATAGGGAAGCCTATCTCCTTCAAGTAATCCTCAACCTGCTTAAGGCCCTTTTCTCCTTTTTCTTTTAGAATAAACTCTAGGTCGGTTTTCAAAGCAACGCCCCTTGCTTCGCCTTTGGTTTCGAATAGCTTTTTTGCTGTTTCTTTTATCGATGCCTGGTTCATATTTAATAATGTAATTTAATATTTAATTGACGACCTTTTGAAACCAAAAATCTTACTTAATGAATTTCTTTTAACTTTTCTTCCAGCCTTTTAATTTCTTTTTTAAGCTCTATCATTTTCAATTCCCGGCCGACAGACAATTTTTGGAATCTTTCCATGTCTTCTAGCTTTTCTTGAATTTCCCTGGTTCTTTCTTGAATAGTTCCTTCTTGTTCCTTGGTCAATTCTTGCAGTTCTCTGGTTCTGGCATCGACTTTTATTTCCAGAACGTCTTTGGCCTCTTCAATTTCTTCTTGAGCCTTTATCAATTTTTCCTGTTTTTTACGAAGGTTCTCTGACAGAGTCCCGTAGTTCTCGGCGATAAAAAGGAAAGCGATTGTCAGCGTCAAAGTCTGAATCAGAATAAAAACAGGATCTTGGTAAGCGCCCTGGGAAATACTGAATACCTCTCTATGGGGCAAGATTCCAAAATATTCCAAGGTGGCCAGTTGAAAATAACAGAAAAGGGAGGCGAGACAAAGAACAAAAACCTTCTTTTTCGACAAAACGCTGCTGGCCCAAGCCAAAATACATAAATAGAAAACCGCTCCTATCCACTCTACTCCCCCAAGATGATGAATAACAACGGTCAAAAATAAAACGTCAAAAATGTTGTTTTTAAAGTGAAAACTGTATAAATCTTCATGGTTTTTTTTGCGCTTTATGAAATAGCCATGAGAAAGATAAAACAGTATCCAAACAGAAAAGAGTAGAAAGATAAAGTTAGACAAAGGAACGCCAAAAATAAATCTAGCAGTCAACGCCAAAAGCATACAGGCAGCCAGAACCGCCAAGGTCAAACGAATGTCGTTTTTGACGCCCCTTAGAGATTCTTTGAATAGAATGTCTTTCGAGTTTGTTTTTTCTTTGTTTGCCATTATTTTCAACCGTTTTTATTATTCTACCACAATTTAAGGTTTTCTTTAATTTTTTCCTGCGGCTTATCAAAATCGGGCAGCCTCCCGACTAGGGTGTAAAATTCAAGTTCTTTTAATATGTCAGCTGCTTTTGCTTTATCGTAATTTATCCAAGAGCATTTTTCCAAATTGAAATCTATAGGAACGTTTTTTTCAATTTGAGCCAAATCTCTGGAAAGAAAAGCCTGCTCCCTGTATTTGAGAAGCGTTTCTCTCTGCTTCGGTTTAAGGTTTTTGGCTTTTCCAGAATTTTCCTCAAGTTCTTTATACAAATTATCCAGAGTGCTGAACTTCAAAAGAAGCTCAATGGCTGTTTTTTCTCCGATTCCGGTAACTCCCGGGATATTGTCGGAAGCATCTCCCCTCAACGCCTTAAAATCCAATACTTGCTCGGGTAAAAGACCTTGTAATTTTTCTTTAACCAGGCTTTCGTCATACAGAACAACGTCTTTCACTCCCTTTCTTAAAGCGAAGAGCTTTGTCTGTTTATCAACCAACTGCAAAGCGTCCAAGTCGCCACTGACAATAATTGTTTCAATCGGCGGAACTATTTGCTTTCTCGGCGATAAAGCAGCAATGGTTCCGATAATATCGTCTGCTTCAAACCCCTGCTTTTCAAAAATGGGTACATTGAATAATTTTAAAACTTCTTTTATCCTCGGAATCTGCTGGTACAGTTCCTCCGGAGCTTTCGGCCTTTTTGCCTTGTATAGCTTGTATTTTTTATGCCTGAAGGTCGGTGAAGGCAAATCAAAGCAGGCGGCCATGTAATCAGGATGGAAATCCTTTATCGCTTTGAAAAAAACCAGCAGAAATCCGTAAACAGCGTTTGTTGTCTCGCCTTTTTCCGTTGTTAAAATGGGCAAAGCGTGAAAAGCCCGGTGGATTATGGAATTGGCGTCAATGATTAAAATTCTTTTATGTTCTTTTTCCATTCCCCGTATATCAACTTCCAGAACCAAACGCCTTTAGGTGCGTTTTAGCCTGTAAGCGGTTATTTAATAATAATTTCATATTTACAACCATTTGAGTTATGCCCGGCGTTTGTTTAGAACGCACCTTACTGGAAGTTGTATTACGGGGCATTTTTTAATTCTATCACGATTTTTCTCGTATTTTTATTTACGAATTCGAACCTCAGCAGAATGGCGTTCTTCGGTATTATCTTTTTGACTCTGTCTGACCATTCAACAGCGATAATGTTCCGGGGATCGGAAACAAACTCCTTGAATCCTAAACCAAGCAATTCTCCAGCTTTTTTAATCCTATAACAATCAATATGGATAAACGACCTTCGGGAAGTGGAAAACTTTTTAATCAGGACGAAAGTAGGACTGAGAACTCTTTCCTTTATCTCAAGGCCTTTGGCAAGGCCCTGCAAAAAAGTGGTTTTTCCTCCGCCCAAATCTCCCACCAATCCTAAAACAGTTGCTTTTCCATAGGCTTTTGATTTTAAAATTCTCTTTGCCAAACTTTGTCCAAGCTTTTTTGTCTGAGCCGGACTTTTTGTAATGAATATGGATTCCATTGATGTTTCAATAGGCGATGATGGAAAAGATTTCCCTCATCTTCACCTTCACCCCGCTGTCTGCGGGGTTCGGTCATTGACTTTTGGGCGATTTTAAACTAAATTAAACTAACTTACTTAATTTTAAACCAAGTAGTGAAATTTTGACAGAGCTTTTCTAAAGAAAAGCTGTAAAAACCGCGTAGCGAGTCAAAATTCTACCACTTGGTAAACCTTATGGGAGAAAACTTCAAAGACAGTACCAAAGGATTGAAAATTTCTTCGGAAAAAAACAGTGAATTCAAAAAGAATATTAAAAATATTTCTGATTTAAAAACGGAAATTGAAAAAGCGACAATCGAGAACGTTTCCGAACTCATAGAAACAATTATGGTTGGCGCCATCAACTTGGGCGCCTCTGACATCCACGTTGAACCGGAAAAGGACCAAGCTAAAATCAGAACAAGGGTTGATGGTCTTCTGCAGGACGTAACCGTAATTGAATACGAACTGTATGAAAGCCTGCTTTCAAGAACAAAGCTCCTGTCTGAAATCAAGATGAATATTAGCGATCGGCCACAAGACGGCCGATTTAGTGTTTTATTGGAGACTCTGCCCATTGAAATAAGAACATCCACTTTGCCGGCCGAACACGGAGAATCAATTGTTTTGAGAATTTTAAATCCAAAATCCCTGGTTGATTTGGAAGCCCTGGGATTAAGAAGCGACTTATTAAATCTTTTTAAAAAAGAAATTGAAAAACCAAACGGCATGATTATCGTAACCGGCCCCACTGGTTCCGGTAAAACGACCACTCTTTACGCTTTTTTGAAAAAAATCAATAAGCCCGAAATAAA
Organism: Candidatus Paceibacterota bacterium; assembly: GCA_016782605.1. NCBI lineage: Bacteria > Bacillati > Minisyncoccota > Minisyncoccota bacterium. Next base: position 109,624 of record JADHYE010000002.1, read on the forward strand.
AATAATCACCATTGAAGACCCGATTGAATACCATGTCAATGGCATTTCCCAGACCCAAGTAAATCCGTCAAAGGGATATGATTTTGCCTCAGGCCTCCAATCCATTGTCAGACAGGACCCTGACGTCATCCTGGTCGGTGAAATCAGAGATCCGAAAACCTGCCAAATAGCCCTGCAAGCTGCTTTGACCGGCCACTTAGTTTTCTCAACCCTGCACACAAACGATGCAGCCGGCACTATTGCCAGACTTACCAGTTTAGAAGGATCTTTGTCCAATATCGGACCAGCTGTTAATATGGCTGTTGCCCAGAGATTGGTCAGAAAAGTCTGCAAAAAATGCAACAAATTAATAACTCCCTCTCCGCATATTTTGGAAAAATTCAAAAAAGAACTGAAAAGCCTGCCGAAAACCGTAAAAATTCCCTCAATCAGCAAAGGGTTAAAAATCCCCCAGGCCAAAGGATGTAAAGAATGCAATTCCACCGGCTATAAAGGAAGGCTTGGCATATTCGAAGCAATCCTGATTGACGATGAAATGGAAGGTTTTATTTTAAAAAACCCGTCAATAGCCGCTTTTAAAGAAGAAGCCATAAAAAGAGGCATGATTCCCATGCGCCAGGACGGCCTGATCAAGGTCTTGGAAGGTCTGACAACAATTGAAGAAGTGGAAAGAGTATCAATTGAATAATAAGATAAAAAAATAGCCCCAGGGCTGGGGGGACTAGAGTACTAGGGACTAAAGTTTGAAACCTTTTTGAGGATTCTCCCAGTGAAACCAGGAGGTCCGTCAGGAAGAAAGGTTCCGTCCCCCAGCCCAAGAGCTATTTTCCAATAAATATATTGTAACAGATTATGTTATTTTTGTCAAGAGCTGAGGCAAAACCCGGACTATTCTTTTTAGTCTTTTTGTTTACTTTGGCGGCATTTTGCGTACAAGCTGCCGAAACCGCAGAAAAGATAGATCTCAATACTGCTTCTCTAGAAGAGCTGCAAAAGATAACCGGCGTTGGGCCGGTGATAGGCCAAAGGATAATAGAGGCAAGACCCTTTATTTCTGTCCAAGATTTAATAAAGGTGAAGGGAATTGGCGAAATAACTTTGCAAAAAATAATAGATCAAGGGCTAGCCTGGGTATCGGGAGAAATACAAACTGAGTCAATTGCTCAAGAATATGAGCCGGTTGTTAATAACGCAAAGCAGCAGCCTCAAGAAAGCTATGCTTCCGGCATTATTATCAATGAGATCCTTCCCTCTCCTGAAGGCCAAGACGAAAAAGAAGAATGGATTGAAATATTCAATCAGAATGACTTTGCAACAGATCTTTCTTTTTGGAAAATAACCGATGCTATTGGCCAAACAAAAACTTACACTTTTCCTGTTAATACGATGATCAAAGCCAAAGGATTTTTAGTGTTTAATCGGCCAACCACTAAAATTACTTTGAATAACAGCCAAGATGGGTTATCATTGATTCAGCCGAACGGAAACATAATAGACAGTGTAAATTACGAAAAAGCGCCGCAGGGTCAATCGTACAGCAAAATGGAAAATAGCTGGACTTGGAGCACTGTTTTAACTCCGGGTGAAGATAATATGGTTTCATTGCCGACCAGCCAAGATAAAAGCGAACAAGAAGAAGAACAAATTAAAACCCGACAGATGGCCGCTATCAGCCAGCAAATGCCAAAAACTCCTTTCTCTGTTTTCTTAACTGCTTTGGGCTTTGCCGTTCTTTCCGGAGCAATAATCGTCCTTACTAAGAAGAAATTAATTTAAAAATATGTCAGGCCATTCCCACGCTAAAACAATCAAGCACCAAAAAGAAATAACTGATAAAAAAAGAGGCCAGATGTTTTCAAAAATGTCCAGGCTGATTTCGGTTGCTGTCAAAGAAGGAGGGACTAAGGTTGAAACCAACTCAAAGCTCAAACTGGCTTTTGAAATGGCAAAAAAACTGAATATGCCCAAAGAAAACGTTGAAAGAGCTATCAAGCGAGGGACAAACGAGCCAGCCGGAGAAACTCTGGAAGAAGTTTCATTTGAAGCTTATGGTCCTGGCAACATTGCCATAATTATTACTGGCATTACTGATAATAGAAACAGAACGCTAGGCGAAGTAAAACAGATTTTGAACCAGTACAACGGGAAACTGGTCGGCGAAGGCGCCGTTAAATGGCTTTTTGAGAAAAATGGGGCTATCACAGCTGACTTGGCGTCTCAGAATGAAGAATTAAAAAACAAAGAAAAGCTGGAAATGGCAGCAATTGAAGCAGGGGCAAAAGACGTTAACTGGCAAGATAATGTTCTAAACATTTATACCAATCCCGAATCCTTAGAAACGACAAAAAAAGAATTAGAAGATAAAAACATTAAAATAGATTCCGCTTCCCTGGACTGGCTGGCGAAAGAAGATATTGAAGCAGAGGAACAAATAAAAGAGTCCTGCCAGAAGCTTTTTGACGCTTTGGACGAAAATGATGCGATTCAAGAAATCTATTCTAATATGAAGCTTTCATGAAATGAAAACGAATAAAAAAGAGAACGTAGTTCTCTTTGCTTAAAAGAATTAAAACACTATGGCAAAAGAAGCCGATATCAGAAAAAAAGCGATTGAACAGCTTCAAGCTGATGGCTGGATAACATGGTTCGCCCCGAAGGTTAAATTTCTGCAAACTGATGTTTTCGGAATAATAGATTTGCTGGCCCTAAGGGGAAAAAGTAAAAAAAACATACAGCTTACCACATTGTCAAACGTTTCAGCCAGAAGAAAAAAAATAGCAAGTTTCATAAAAAAACATAAAGTTGAATTAATTGTGGAAATCTGGGCCTGGAACCAAAAAAAAAGATGCTTTAAAAAGGAAAAAATTGGAATAAATAATTGCATAAGAGAAAGCGTTTGATAAAAGATTACCCTTGACAACATTTTTAAAAAAAATATAATACTGAGTAGAACCAACTAAGCATGAAATTTGATTTCGTGTTTGGAAAAGGTCGAATTCCTTAGATAACAGACTACTCCGCCACAAGCGGAGTAAAGTAATTAAATAACAAGGCAAAAAATACTATGGAAGACAAAACTTTAAAACCTTTCGTCAGCGAAGACGAAGGAACAACTGAAGCTCCTGCAGAGGAAACTCCAGACGCTACAGAAAAAACTCCAGAAGCTACAGAAGAAGCTTCTGAGTAGTAAAATGAGAATCCCGCTTTCAGCGGGATTTTCATTTAAGCTATCTTTGCGAATTTTCTTTTACCGACCTGGATAACCAGGCCTTTTTTTATCTTAATTTGCTTCTGCCAATCAGTCTGGACCTCATCGCCGATCTTAACCCCCTTTTGGTTAATCAACCTCTTGGCTTCAGCTTTTGATGAAACCAACTTTGCTTTAAATAATAATTCCAAAATATTCAGAGATTTTTGAGAGATTCTGATCGAAGACACTGACGATGGCAACTTTTTCTCTCTGAAGACTTTATTAAATTCTTTTTCAGCAGTTAGAACCAATTCCTTGCCGTGATAAATAGAAACTATTTCCCTGGCCAGCTTTGCTTTCAGGTCGCGGGGATTGGCTTTTTTAAAAGACATATTTTTTATCTCTGATAGCGGAATGTCCGTGCAAAGCTCGAAATATTCAAAGATAAACTCGTCTTTCATCGACATAATCTTCCCGTACATTTCGTTCGGCTTGTCGACTATCGTTACCATATTTCCCCAGCTGGTTGACATTTTTCTGCCGTCTAAGCCGGAAAGCATTTTTGAGGTTATTATGTCTTGAGGCGGCTGGCCGAACATCTTTTGTATTTCCCTTCCAACCTTCAAATTAAACAGCTGGTCAGCGCCGCCGATTTCCACGTCTGCTTTCACGGCAAATGAATCATATCCTTGGAACAAAGGGTAAACTAACTCATGAATGCCAATCGGTTTTTCCTGTTCCCATCTTTCTTTAAAGTTTCTTCTTTGGATCATTTGCTGCGCGGAAAAATGCATTGCCAGAGACAATAATTCTTTTACGGTTATCTTATTTAGCCATTCGCTGTTATAGCGAATTTCAGTCTTTTTCATATCTAACATCTTTCCGATCTGCCTTTCATAATCTTTCATATTCTCTTTGATCTCTTTTTCTGATAAGGGTTTTCTCATAGCCTGTTTGTCAGAAGCATCGCCGATTAAAGCTGTAAAGTCGCCGATAATCAGAACTATCTTATGCCCTAAATCCTGAAAGTTTTTCAGTTTTCTGAATTGAATTGCTCTTCCTATATGTATTTTGGGGCCGGTCGGATCAATGCCGTGTTTTATACGGAGCTTTTTGCCGGATTTCAGATTTTTCAACAGACTATCTTTTTCAATAATCTGTTCTATCCCTCTTTCTAAAATTTCATTGATTTTTTGCGAAGTAGTTTTCATTCTTCTAATTTACTATATAAAAAGCAAAAAAACAACTAAAAACGCGCCCGGCAAGGCGCGTTTTTAAATCATTATCTTTTATCTGCATCCATACAAGGCATTCAGCTTGGTTCTGGTCGTATTACCGACAAAACCTGTTCCGTACTTCAACCTCCAGGGGGTCAGAATTTCACTGCTGTATTTTTGCTGAAACCCAACCACTGCTGAAGCAAGAGATTCATTAAAGTAAGAAGGCTTTGTTCCTTTTATATAAAATCCTTGCTTTTCTAGCGCACTCTGTAAAGCCTCAACCTCTGGGCCGGAAACTCCTATCGCTAAGTTTGTATTAAAAGTATGGCACCAAGAGATTGGAGTTCCTGTGAGCGCTGCTATTTGAGCTTGTAGTTGGGCAATTTGTGCCATAATTAGCTGAATTTGCAATAATAGCTGCTGGATAACTTCATCTTCATCTTCAATATTAGCTGTCCCAGCCGTAAAGCTTAATTGGCTGCCGTATGCCCAGCCAGCTGAATTCCTGGCTTTGGCCTTGTAGTAGTATTTGGCTCCCGGAGTCAAGCCGCTAAGATATTTAGTAAAACTGCCTGTGCTGTACGTTCCTG